>CAZARO010000268.1:0-6943 GCA_964487165.1 uncultured Solibacteraceae bacterium
AAGATGTTTATCGTGGGCCATAACCTTGTGTGGCACAGTCAGGTACCGCAATGGGTCTTCAAGGACGACAAGGGCGCGGCACTTACTCGCGATGCCCTGCTGGAACGCATGCACGATCACATTCGCACCGTGGTGGGGCGTTACAAGGGCCGCATCGGCGGATGGGACGTGGTCAACGAAGCCCTCAATGAAGACGGCACCCTGCGAAAATCGCAGTGGCTGAATATCATCGGCGACGACTATATCGCCAAGGCTTTCCAGTTCGCCCATGAAGCCGACCCCGCCGCGGAGCTCTATTATAACGATTACTCCCTCGAAAACGAGCCCAAACGAAAGGGCGCGGTGGAACTGATTCAGAAGCTGAAGGCGCAGTCCATCCCGATCAAGGGTATCGGCTTACAAGGCCACGACAAGCTCGACTGGCCCACCGCCCAACAACAGGCCGACACCATCGAAGCGTTCGCCGCGCTGGGCCTCCAGGTGAACATCACTGAGCTCGATGTCGACGTGCTGCCGCGCACCGCCCCCGGAAATTCCGCCGATGTCTCCGCCACCGCCAGGGGCGGCGCCGGCGCCAACCCTTACACTGCCGGCCTTCCCGACGATGTCCAGCAGACTCTCGCCCGCCGCTACGCCGAGCTCTTCGCTATCTTCGTGAAGTATCGCGCCTCAATCGGCCGCGTGACGTTCTGGGGAATCACCGACGGCGGCTCCTGGCTGAATAATTTCCCCATCCGCGGCCGCACCAACTATCCCCTGCTGTTCGATCGCGAGGGACAGCCGAAGCCGGCGTTTTATTCGGTAATCGGGACGGCACACGGAGCGAAATAGGCGGGCCAAGCTAACCGTGCCTGTCGCTGGCAGAAGCCCGCGCCACCGGTGGGGTGGGCTTCAGCCCGCCAGTTTGCCCCCACTTACTCCGCGTCGCCCTCGTAAGCCACGCGCAGCCAGCGCTTCACATCGTTATCGATGTCGGCCGGAGTAGAAACCGGAATGCGGTGCGTGATGCGGTCCTTCTTGGCGAATCCGCCAGTCTCGATCAGGCGCCCTTCGGCCTTTAAGGCCCCGAGTGCGAAACCCATGTCGATGCGCGTCTGCGTCGTGGGTTTGATCTGCGCGAAAACGTGCCGGCGATACAGCGGCACCATGGTCTCGCAAGGACAGGCCTTGGCATCCTTGCCCATACTCAAGCCTAACGCCAGCAGCTTGTCATAGAGCGGCCGCAGGTCCGCTTTGCGGCCGCTGTACATGCGCTCCACGTACTGTTCGGCGGTGCGCAGATAGATCTCGGGATCGTCAGTCTCGGTGCCTTTTCCCGCGGCGCGTTCGGCAATCCACGATGCCGAGTTGCTGCCCAGCTTGAATTGGTCCTTGAGCCACTCGATCTGCGCCTTTTCGGCTTTCGGCCCCGATTCCTTCAACACCACCAACCACTCCTCCAGAGATCGCCCGGTCTTATCTTTGAGCGTGGACACCCATTTCTGCGTCATTAGCACGCCGGGATGGACGCTGTACAGGGACTTCGGCTCAGTCATGGCTCCCAAGAGTATAATCCCGAAGAGCCATGATTCCTGTGGATTTAGTGACGCCGGACTGGGTACCCAACGGCCCCGGGCACCGAGAGCGTGAACAAAAGTACAAATTGGACAAGCTCTCCGCTCGCCAGCTTTCATCGTTGGCTGATCTCTTTGTGCCGAGCCGCCCGGCCTCTCGCAAGAACTATTTGGCAGATGCGCGAAAGGGCCCGCGATTCTTTTTGCGCAGGCGATGCGCGCCTCGGGCCAAGAGCGACTCGGTCTCTTGCGGGAAGCGCGCCAGAACTTCGCGGCCTCCGAATCCGCCGAACCCGGTAGCGGCGCCTATCGGGCCGCTTGCGTATCGGCCCGGCTGGGCGAGGAAGACGAGTGCCGCAAGTGGCTAGAGCAATGCCGCGAGCCGGGCATATTGGTAACGCGTGACGAACTGGCCGAGGAACCGCACCTGGAGAGCGTGTGGGATCGGGACTGGTTCCAGGCGCTGGTAGCTGAACCGGTCGCGCAGGGTGAACTTGCCGGTTAGGCCGCCAGGGCAGTCGCTCCGCTCCGCGGTGCAGAATCGCCGCCCCACCTTCCATCGCGGCCGGCACCACCATCGGCCCGTTTCGGGCAAGCGCGTTGGCGGGTGGCCCCCCCCCGTTCAACACGTAGCGACTTGTCAAGCTCGCGGCTATTCGGTGCTGCATCGCGGGACAAGATCGATCGCTGGCAATCCGATTGTCGTTCGAACCCGAAGCCGTCGCAAGAACTAACCAACGGGCATTGGGTGCCGCCCCGCCTGCCGAGCGCCCCTCGCGGCGGCACCGTGTCATCCCGGCCCACAGCTATGGGAAAATGGGAAACGGTGATTTTACTCGACGGCATTTACTATGCGGCGGCTCTCGCTGCCGCGGGCGCGGTGGTTGCCTGGCTGGCGGGCCCGTGGTTCGCGGCGCCGGCCTGGATCCTGGCACTATTCTGCCTGAATTTCTTCCGCGATCCGGAGCGCGAAATCCCCTTGGGGCCGGTGGCCGTCTCGCCGGCCGACGGCAAGGTGGTGGCCATCAAGGCGGAAAGCCCCACGCTCCACCGCATCAGCATTTTCCTCAATATTTTCGACGTTCACGTGAATCGCACCCCCATCCCCGGAGTGGTGCGCGAGGTGCATTACCAGGAAGGCAAATTCCACTCGGCCAACCGCGAAGTATGCTCCGAGGCCAATGAGCAGAACATCATCACCGTGGAAGGCGATGGCTCTACCGTGGTCTTCAAGCAGATCGCCGGCCTGATTGCCCGCCGCATCGTGTGCCGCACGAAGGCCGGCGACCAGTTAGCCCCCGGAGAGCGCGTGGGCCTCATCAAATTCGGTTCGCGGGTGGACGTGCTGCTCGGCCCCGAGTGGGAAATCGTAGTGCAGCCGGGCATGCACGTGGCCGCCGGTTCCAGCGTTCTGGCGCGCCGCCGCGATCGGAAACCATAATCATGGGTACCCGATAATATGGGCATTAAGGAACGGCTCATCGATCCGAAGTCGCCCGACCGGCGTCCCCGGCGCGCGGCTTACGCGCTGCCGACGCTGTTTACCGCGGGCAACATTTTCCTGGGATTTCTATCGATTTTGCGGTCGTTCCGCGGTTCCATGGCGGCGGCTACGGGCGGCCTGGACGCGCCGGAACATTTCGCTATCGCGGCGAAAGCCATCGGGGCGGCGGTATTTCTGGACGGGTTGGACGGGCGCATCGCGCGCATGACCAATACCACCAGCGATTTCGGACGCGAGATGGATTCCCTCGCCGACGTGATCAGCTTCGGCATCGCGCCGGCGGTGCTGGCCTACGCCTGGGGCGTGCAATTCATCGATACCACCATCGGCCCCAACGTCCGCGAGCAACTCACCCGCTTCGGCACATTCGCGGCGTTCCTGTTCCTGCTGTGCGGCGCGGTGCGGCTGGCGCGCTTCAACATTCAGAAGAACCCGGTTCCCAAGAATCCTGGCCGGCCCGACCGGAAATATTTCGTGGGCCTGCCGATTCCCGCGGGAGCCGCCATGGTGGCCGGCGTGGTCTTCGCGCGCGACGGCGAACCCCTGGGCTATTCGTGGTTCTCGGCGGCCTGGCTGGTCCTGCTGGCCATTCTGGGACTGCTGATGGTCAGCACCTGGCGCTATTACAGCTTTAAAGGCATCAGCCTCAGCAAACCCTACACCCCGCTGCTCATCATATTAATCGGAGGCTTCATCTACCTGACCTGGAATTGGCCCCAGCCGGTGCTTTTAGCAATGCCCGCCGCTTACGTTGCCAGCGGAATACTCATCCGCATCGGAGGAATTATTCGCCGGCGTCTCCGGCAACCTCCGCCTCCACCCGCGCCGGCTCCCGGAGCCGCGGTATGACCACCATCGCGCTGATTGGCTCGGACTCCCTGCTGGGGCGCGAGGTCCGCGACATCGTGGCGACTTCGGATGCCGGCATCAGCTTGCGGCTGGTGGCCGATACCGAAGAGACGCCGGGATTCCTGACAAGGGTCGGCGACGAGCCGGCGGTAGTGGGCGGGCTAACGCCCGACAGTCTGGACGGCGCGCGCGCGGTCTTTCTGGCGGGCTCGGCGGAAGCCAGCCACCGAGCTTTGACACTGCTGGCGGAGGACCCCGGGGCTACCGTGATCGACCTCACCGGAGCGGCGGAAGATCGGCCGGACGCTCGCCTGCGGGCGCCGCTGGTGGAATCGGGCGAGGAAGCGGACGACGGCGGGTATGATTCGGCGGTGCAGGTAATCGCCCACCCTGCGGCGGTCGCGCTGGCGCTGTTCTTGCGCCGGCTGCACTCCATCGAAGCGGTGCAGGCATCGGTGATCCAGATTTTCGCGCCGGCCAGCGAATATGGCACGGCGGGCGTCGAGGAACTGCAAGGGCAGACGGTGAGCCTGCTCTCGTTCAAGAAGCTTCCGCACGCGGTGTTCGACACGCAATTGAGTTTCAGCATGCTGGCGAAGTACGGTGAGGGGGCGAAGGTTCCGCTGGAAGAGACGGAACTGCGCATCGAACGCCACCTGGCGAGCCTGCTGGCGTTGCCGGGTCCGGGCGAGGGCGTGCCTATGCCTTCGCTGCGGCTGATCCAGGCGCCGGTGTTTCACGGCTACAGTTTCGGCGCGTGGGTGGAGTTCGAATCGGACCCCGGCATGGAGAGTCTGGAAAGCGGCTTGGTGAGCGGCTCGATCGAGGTGCGCGGCGGCGATTTTGAGGCGCCGACCAACATAGGGCAGGCCGGGCAGGGCGGAATCGCGGTGGGCGCCATCTCGCCCGACCGCAATCGGCCGGAGGCGTGCTGGTTCTGGGTGGCGGCGGACAACCTGCGGCTCACGGCGGAAAACGCAGTGGCCGTGGCACGGCAACTGATATGAACAAGGTGAGCGATTTTTTGTGGGGCAGGCCCCGTGGGGGGTGCCCTCTGGGCCACGGGACGCCCTTGTCCCGCTCCTTCTGTGGGTTCGGGCGCGTAGTTCGCGAAGAGGCCGACCAGAGGGGCAGCGGGCCCAAAGGGCTACGCAGATGCCCGAAAGTGGTGGGTTACCTGCTGGCAGTGGCGGCGGCCGCGATCTTCGCGGCCGGGTGCGGGTATCATCTCGGGGGGCAGGGCGATCTCATCCCCAAAGACGTGAAGACCATCGCCATCCCGACCTTCACCAATTCCACGGTGCAGTATCAGCTAGCCACTTTGCTGACGGCCGACGTGGTGCGCGAGTTTCATGCGCGCACGCACTACACCATCGTCACCGACAAGGCGAATGCCGACGCCATCCTTACCGGCGCGGTGGTGAATTTCGCGGTGCTGGGAGGCATCACCAACGACCCCGTGACCTCGCGCGCCACCAGTTCGCAAATCATCCTCACGGTGCAATTCAGCCTTACGGACCGGCGCACCGGCAAAGTGATTTACCAGCGCAGCGGGTACGAATTCCGCACGCGCTACGAGATCACCACCAGCCTGCCGAATTATTTCGACGAAAGCAGCCCGGCCATCAAACGGGTGAGCCAGGACGCGGCGAAGGCCGTGGTGACCTCCATCCTGGAGGCGTTTTGACGGGCGCGCAACTGCTGGCACGGGTGAAGAAGCGAGAATTTCCGCCGGCGGTGCTGCTGCTCGGGCCGGAGGCTTACGAGCGGCGCCGCATCAAGCAAGGGCTGACGGCGGCGTTCGCGGAAGGCGCGGTGGCGCAGCTCGACTTGGCGGAGGAAACTCTGGCGGCGATTCTGGACGATGCGCGGGCGCTGTCGCTATTCGCGTCGGAGCGGCTGATTTGGGTGGTGAATGCGGAGGCGGCGTTGCCGCGCGTGAAAGCCAGCGAGGAGGACGACGCGGAAGCGGAATCGGGCCCGGGCGGCGGGGATGCGGCGCCGCTGGCAGCATACTTGAAGGACCCTACGCCTGGCGTGGTGCTGGTTTTCGAGGCCATGCGCTTCGATTTCGAGGGCGACGACAAGCGCAAGCAGGATCGCGTGCGGAAATTTTATTCCGCCCTGCGCGACGTGGTGGAATTGCGGCGGTACGCGGCGCATGAAGCGCGCGCCGAGGGCGAACAACTGGCGCGGCGGGCGGGGTTAGCGATCGAACCCGACGCGCTCGACCTGCTGGTGGAAGCGCTGGGTGCGGATATGGCGCGCATCGCCGTGGAAATCGAGAAGCTGGCGCTTTACGCCGGAACGCGCGCCATTTCCACCGACGATATCGCCAACCTGGTGCCGGACGCACGCTCCACCACCATTTTCGCGCTGGTGAACGCGCTCGGACGGCGCGATCGCACGCGCGCGCTGGAACTGCTCGACACGCTGACCGGCGAAGGCATCTATCTGCCGCTCGCGCTGGCATTCCTTTCGACGCAATTCCGCCTAGCCATGGCGACTCGCGAGGCGGGATTGAAGAGCGCGCAGCAAGTGCAGGCGCACTTCACGCGCATGGGCGTGCCGATGTGGGGGTCGCGGGCGGATCAGGTGTGGCAAACGGTGGGCAAATTTGGCAAGCCGCAGTTGGAGCGCGCCATGAAGTTGATTTCGGAAACGGACAGAGCACTACGCGACGCGCGGCCGGACGACCGCGTCGTCATGGAGCAGTTCCTTTTGAAATTGACAGCCTGAAACGGCGCGGGTCAGGCGGCCAGCGCTTTGACTTTCAGGTGCAGCTTGGACTTGTAGCGCGCGGCGGTGTTCTTCTTGATGATGCCGAGCTTGGCCGAGCGGTCGATCTCAGAGAACGTCTTGGGAAGCAGCGCCGCGGCGGCTGTGGCGTCTTTGCCAGTGAGCGCGCGCCGCATGGCGCGGATCTGGTGGCGGAGGCGGGTCTTGTTCTTGCGGTTCACTTCAGTGCGCCGTTCCGTCTGACGCACCCGCTTGATCGCGGAAATAGTATTTGCCATCTTTGACTAACTTGATTCCT
>CAZARO010000269.1:0-6928 GCA_964487165.1 uncultured Solibacteraceae bacterium
GCGGCTCGGTAACTGATTCCCGAATCAGCGCGCGTGTTACCCGGCCGTGACCGCGCGGAGCGGTTTTGGACCCCGCCGCCGTGCTGCATAATGGGAGCTTGTCCTTCCCTCCACACCACTTCCCTCCGCACCAGCGCGACGGCCGTTTCTTCAACCCCAACGCGAGGGGCCCGCGCGGCCTTTCCAGCGTTCTCAAGTGGAAGTTCACCAGCCGCCGCGAATCGTCGCCCAAGCTCATCCCCGTCAAACCATCCATCCCGCCGGCCTCGGTGGATTCGCCCTCGCTGCTCGCCACCCTCGTCAACCATTCCACCCTCCTCCTCCAGCAGCCCGGCTCCAACATCCTCACCGACCCTATCTGGTCCCTGCGCTGCAGCCCGGTATCGTTTATCGGCCCCCGCCGCCATCGCCTGCCGGGCGTGGAGTTCCACCACCTCCCGCCCATCCACGCCGTGCTGCTCAGCCACAACCACTTCGACCACCTCGACCTCCCTACCCTCCGCCGCCTGGCCGCTCGCGGAGGCTCCGTGTTCGTGGCGCCTCTCGGCGTGGCGCGCTTCCTCGAATCCCATGGCATCGCGCCCGCTCATCAGCTCGATTGGGGCGATTCCCTCGCCGTCCCCGGCGCCACCATCCACGCCGTGCCCGCGTTCCACTTCTCCGGCCGCGGGCTTTTCGACCGCGACCGAACCCTGTGGTGCTCCTACATCATCGAGTCCGCCTTCGGCACGGTGTATTTCGCCGCCGATACCGGCTTCGGCCCGCACTTCGCCTGGGTCCGCGAGCGCTTCGGACCGCCCCGCCTCGCCCTCCTGCCCGTCGGCGCGTATGAGCCGCGCTGGTTCATGTCCCCCATCCACATGAATCCCGAAGAGGCCCTCGAAGCCCACCGCATCCTCGGGGCCGCCACCAGCATCGCCATTCATCACGGCACCTTTCAACTCGCCGACGATGCAGTCGACACGCCCCGCCGCCGGCTCCTGGCGTGCGCTCCGGCCGATTCGTTCTTACTCTTGGACAACGGAGAGTCCACGCTGCTCACCTGACGCATTATGAACCACCACATCATTGCCATCGTCAGCATTGTCGGCAGTTGCCTGGATCTTCTGGGAGCGCTCTATCTGGCTTACGATCTGTTGGGCGGGGAACACGGTCCGTTGCGCACGGTATCGCGCGGCGTCACCTATGGCGCGCTGTTCGCAGCCGGGTACGGGATTGGGCTGGGACCGGTTTTCGGCATAGCCTGCGGCGTGACCCACGGATTCACGCTGGGCTGGGAATTCTCGGCCGCTTCCCGCGGCCAGCGCTATCCCGGCTTCTGGCACGATGCCACTGCCAGCGCCATTCGCGGGCTGGGACAAGCGATCGGCGGCGCCTGGTATCTCGGGCCGCTGTTCGGGGCGATCTTCGGCGCGGTGAGCACCCTGGCACAGATTGCCGCCTACAGCTTGGGTATTCGGCCCACCATGAATTACGCCCCGGCGCCGCATCTGCGCTTCACCGGTTTCCAGATTCTGACGGTCTGCAATCGAACGGTTGGCTACGGTGTTTTGGCCTGGCGCTGCGCGGCGTTTGTCCATCCCGAGAGTGCGGTCGAGTTTGGAGTGCGAATTGGGCTGACCACTGGACTGGTGACTCTGGCCAGCAGCGCCCTCAGCCCGATCATCGAGTGGCGAGCGGACCGCATTCCGGAACGAGGGATGGGCGTCTTAGGCGTGGTTCTGATCCTGCTCGGTTTTTGCCTGCAATCCGTGCAGTATTGGATCAACCTTCTCGACGTGCCGGTGCGTTAGGCTGCGGATTTCTCGCGTTCAGGCCCCGACGGGCCTCCCGAACCTGCCGCGGCGCCCATCGCGTACTGCCCCACGCGGGAACAGGCATTAAACAAGATGCGACGGACCTCAGGCTCGTAAAACGGTTGGGCCAGCAAATCGTAAGCTCCCAGGTTCAACGCTTCGGCCCAGAAGCGGGCGTCCGCTTGCGGGTCGGTAACAATCACTTCCAGTTCCTGTCCGGACTGGCGGGCCAGACGCAACGCATCGGGCCATTTTCCGTCGGGCAAAGCGGCTTCCGTCAGAATGACGCCGTAGTCTTCCTGTTGAAGCTTAGCGTGCGCCTGCTGCAAAGTTTCCACGTGGTCTACCGTGATCGGCAGCGAATGCAACATGCGCGAGAGGCGGCGGGCATCGTCAGGATGCCCGGAAACGAACAAAATCCGGGATCTCATTTTGTGCACGCTCCTTATTTGCTGAAGCTTCTTTAATCTTAGCGCTGAAAATAACAACAGGATATGACAAAATCCAAAAACTTAGTGTTGAGGCGCACTTTTATCGGGTTTCATGACCGCAACGTAGCTCAAATTGCGAAAAAGCTGGTTGTGGTCCAGCCCGAACCCCACCACGAAGCGGTCGGGGATCTCGAAGCAGCGGTAATTTACCGGCACCTGCACGATGCGGCGGGGCTGGCGGTCCAGAAACGTGCACACCGAAAGGGAGTTGGGCGCCCGTCCGGCCAGGGTTTGCAGGAGATAGCGGAGGGTGAAGCCGGTGTCCACGATATCTTCCACCAGCAGCACGTCTTCGTCCTCGATACTTTCGTCCAGGTCTTTGGCGATACGCACCACCCCCGGCGCCCCGCTCTTATTGGAAAAGCTCGAAATTCCCAAGAAGTCGATTTTGAGCGGCACCTCGATGTGCCGCGCCAGCGCCGTAAGAAAAAAGACCGAGCCTTTCAGAACTCCCACCATCTTTAGGGTCTTCCCCTGATAGTCGCGGGTAATCTGGGCAGCCACCTCGCGGATGCGCTGGTCGATCTGCTCCTCCGTGAAGAGGATGCGGTCGATTCCGGGAGGCGGCGGGGCGCTCATGCCTGCACCGGCCGGCCCACCAGGCCGTATTTGAAGACCAGGTTTTCGAAATCCTTCTGATAGTAGACCTGGATGTTCAGGTGCGGGTAAAGCTCGCGCAGCAGACGAACTTTGCGGTTCTTGCGGGTGACGAGAGATTGCTTCATGGTGGTCAGCTCCACGTAGAGGTCGAACTCCGGCAGATAGAAATCTGGCGTGAATGATTCCAGCACAGTGCCGTCGGCGGCGTATTGAACGGGGAAGCTGCGCGGTTCATATTCCCAGGCGATGCGGTAAAAATCCAACAGGTTGGCGAACATTTCCTCGCTCTGGTGGGCGAACATCTTCTGGCGCAACGTGACGTGGCCGGGCGGAACAATGCCGTAACGCGCCAGCTTGAGGCGCATCTGGAACTGCAGTTGCGCTTCCGCGGCGGCGGATAGAAAGCCGCGCTCCTTCAGTCCCGTAGTAGCCACGGTGGTCTCAATCAGTTCGGCCATCTGCTCGGTAGAGAGCGTCTCGGCGTTGAGCACCATATCGAACAGCTCCGCGGTGGCTTTGGTCTTGCCGAATTTGGCCTTGCGCTCGGTGCGTCCCTGGGCTTCCAACTGCTGCAGAAGTTCGCGCGCCGCCGTCCGCTCCATGCGGCAATCGAGCATCAGATTGCCAACGCGGACGTTCTCCGGCGCCACCACGTGGACGCGCAGCATGCTGCCGAAATGGCGCGCCTGCAGCTCGCCGCCCATGGCGCAGTAGACCACGTGAGCTTCGGTTGCCAGGCGCGCCAGAATAGACGTCACCAGGCTGGGGAATGCCTTGTCGGGAATATCCGCGCCGGCGCCGAATTCCTGGTCGGTAAGGGTCCGCAAACGGGATTGCGTCAGCAGCTCAAAACTCAAACGCTGGGCACTAATACGCGCGACTTCCTCATAGCGGCACCCGGGATGGCCGGAAACGGCGATCAGCGCCATGTCTAATTGCCCATCATAACGCGCCAGGCTGCGTCATAACGCGCCAGATGCATAACCGGTTTGAGAAAACGATTGCCGGCAACCGCTCCCTGACGGTCACGGCTTCCATGAGAAGGCCGCATACTGAGCCGGCGTAAGCAAGTGGTTTGATCGCGCAGCCATCAACGACGTCGTGCCAGAGTGTCATGAATATTTGCGCGTCCGCTCCCTGACGGTCACGGCTCTGTAAGCTACAGCAAACACGCGGACCCGATTCTGAACCGCGTGGGTCAGGCGCCCACAGCCTGCCAGGCTTCGCCGCGAAGCCTGCACGCGCCAAACTCCGGGTGCAGCATTTCCACCAGCGCGTCCAGCGTCTCCACCACCCGCGGACCGGGCCGGTTGAAGTAGCGATTGCCATCCGCCAGGTACACACGGCCCTGACGCACGGCGCGCAGATCGTTCCAACCGGCGCGCCCGGTCATCCAGTGCATCTCCTGTGCGGTGCGCGCCAGGTCGAAGCCGCAGGGCGCCACGATCACCACCTCGGGGTCGGCATCCGCGAGTTGCTCCCATTGGAGCCACGGAGAATGCCGGCCGTCCTCGCCGAAAAGATTCTCGCCTCCCGCCATGCGGATCAACTCGGGCATCCAGTTGCCCGCCGCCATCAACGGTTCCACCCACTCGATGCAGGCCACGCGCGGCCGCGCGCCGGTCTCGGGCGGCAGGCAGAGGTCCGCCATGCGCCGCTGCAGCTCGGCGATTGCGCTCTCGCCGCGTTCTGGGATGGCGAGCGCGCGCGCCACTCGCCGGAAATCTTCCCAGATCTGCTTGAGCGAATCCGGCTGCAGAGAGACGATTTCAGGCTGTCCTGGAATGCCGCGCGCCAGCGCCTGCTCCACGTCCCGCAGGCTCACGGCGCACACCTCGCACTGAATCTGCGTCAGGATGTGGGTGGGCGCCAGGCGCGCCAGCACTTCGTCGAACACTTCGTAGATGGAGACCGCGGTGCGCGCCCGCTCCTTCACCTGCCGGTCGATCTCGCGGCTGTCGGTGTCGACGGAGATGCGGGGCCGCGTACACACCGGCAGCGATTTCACGGCCTCGGGGTAGTCGCATTCGTGCGATCGGCCCACCAGACAGTCCAGTTGCCCGAGCGAATCCACAATTTCAGTGGCGCTGGCGATGAGTGAGACGATACGAGGCACGGGCATGCTCAGTATAACGTTTCGCAAATAATACGGGACGGTTACGGCGGAAGCACCGGGGTGCTCGTACCAAACCCCGCGACCGCTCCGTTGCAGTCGCGGCTCAATAACGGGTGTCGCACGTTTGCGGAAACTTACCGAGCCGCGACCGCAAAGCAAGGGAGCGGTTTCCTGGCGACTAATCCCCCAAAACCGTTAGGCACCCCCGCACCCGCGCGCTATTCCGAGCCGCGTGCGTTCGTGCCGGTTCCCGTCTTTGTTCCCGACGCGGCCTGGTTCGGTTCCCACAAGATTTCCGGCGCACCCGCCACGTGGCTGGCCCAGCGGCTCCAGACAAACAGGGCATCGCTCAGGCGATTCAAGTAACGCACCGTCTCCGGTGGAACGCTTTCTTCGCGAGTCAGGGCGACTAGTTCGCGCTCCGCGCGGCGGCACACCGTGCGGCAAACGTGCAGCTCCGCGTTCAAGCGGCACCCGCCGGGCAGAACGAAGGAGCGCAGCGCCGGCAAGTCCGCGCCCATGGCGTCCATCTCCCGCTCCAGTTGTGCCACATCCATATCGGTAACGCGCGCCTGCTTGGGGTGTACGTCAGCCGGGAGGGTTGCCAAAATCGATCCGAGATTGAAAAGCTCGTGCTGCACGCGCAGCAGAATCGCGCCCAGGCTGGCCAGTTGCGGCGACGCTTCGGCCATCTCCGCTATAGTGGCCAGCGCCACGCCGAGAAAAGAGTTCAGTTCGTCCACTGCGCCGTATGCGCCGATGCGCGGTCCGTCTTTGGGAACGCGCTGTCCGCCGGCGAGCGCGGTCTCGCCCTGGTCGCCCTGCCGCGTGTAGACGCGGTTGATGGCTAAGCGCGGTTGGTCGAACGGCTGATCACTCATTTTGCGCTGCGGTGAATATTCACCGCGATCAAAGTGTACACTAATTCCAGAGCGCTCATGTGCAAGCCAATATACCGCGTAGCGCAGATCGTACTAACGATCGCCATAACGGGCCTGATGATCTCCGTTGTCGGGGCACAGGGCAAGCCGGACAAGAAAAAGTCTCAGGCCGCATACCAGCAGGGTCAGTCCGCCGACCACGATGGCCGGCGCGATGAGGCTATCGCCGCATATACCGAAGCCATCGATGCCGATAGCGGCAACGCCGCTGCGTTGCGCGCCCGGGCCAAGGATTATTTCGCGGCTGGGGACCACGACAAGGCGTCGGCCGACTTCGAATCGGCCGTGCGAGTGCAGCCGGGCGACGCCCAGTGCTATTTCGCGCGCGGTCAATTCTACAGCGACACCGGCCAGCCGGAGCGGGCCGCGCAGGATTTCACCACCGCCATCAGCCTGAAGCTGGAACGGACCGAAGTCTACAACGCGCGCGGCCTGGCGTACTCCGCCACCAGGCACTACGACAAGGCTATTGACGACTTCACGCAAGCCATCAAGCTGCGGCTCGACAACCCCGAGCCCTATCAGGGCCGCGGCATCGCGCTCTCGGCGGAGGGAAAATACCGCGACGCTATCGAAGATTTCGGTTCCGCACTGAGCCATAAGGCGGATTACGAAGAGGCCCTGGTGGAGCGCGCGCTGGCCTATACCGGGATCCGCGACTTCGCGCGTGCCGACCAGGATCTGACCGCGGCGCTCAAGCTGAACGGCGAAGACGTGCGCGCCTGGCGCGTGCGCGGCGCCGTACGCGAGCGCCTGCCGAACTACGCGGGCGCCATTGCCGATTACGGCGAGGCCATCCAGCGCGATCCCCGCGACGCCCGTCTATACCTGGCGCGCGGCGCGGTTTACGCGCGGCTTGGGAAATACCAGGAATCTCTCGATGACCGCAATCGCGCCGTGGAACTGGACCCTACCAATCCGGAAGCGTTTGTGGCGCGCGGCAGCTCATATCATTTTCTGGGGCAGCACGACAAGGGCATCGCG
>CAZARO010000270.1:0-6925 GCA_964487165.1 uncultured Solibacteraceae bacterium
CAACTATTTCACCGCCACGCAGCAGCAGTTGATTCGCGACTTCGTGGATAAGCGCGGCGGCGGCGTACTTTTCACCGGCGGACGCTTCGCCATGAGCGAGGGCGGATACCAATCGTCTCCGCTGGCGGACCTGATTCCCACTAAGCTGCCCGCGTCGAAGGGCACGTTCCATCGCGTGCAGACGCCGGTGGAACTGACGCCGCAGGGCGCGCAGAGCGTCATCTGCCGCCTGGATGACGACCCGGCCAAGAACCTCGCGCGCTGGAAGACCATTCCGCTGCTGGCGGATTATGAGGAGTCCGGCGAACCCAAGCCGGGCGCGACCACGCTGCTGGTTTCGCGGCCGCAGGGCAAGGCGCCGCAGCCGCTGCTGGTGACCGAGAATTACGGCCGCGGCCGCACCGCTTTGATGGCCACGTCGGGAAGCTGGCGCTGGAAAATGTGGCTGGATCATGCCGACAAGACGCACGCCACTTTTTGGCAGCTGTTGATGCGCTATCTGGTAACCGACACTCCCGGACAGGTGGTCGGCAGCACGCCCAAACAGATGCTGGCCGACGACACTCGCGTGCCCATTCGCGTGGAGGTTCGCGACAAGCAGTATAACCCCGCGACCAACGCCAAGGTGCAGGCGCGCTTCACCGGTCCGGACGGCTCCATGGCGACTCTGGAGCTCACGCCGCAGCCCCTGGAAGAGGGCGTGTATACAGGCGAATGGTCGGCCGAAAAGCCGGGATCGTACGTGGCCGAAATCATCGCCGGGCGGGAGCAGGAGGAAATCGGCCGCGATGTGCTGACGTTCCGCCGGGAGGATGGCGTGGCGGAGAATTTCCATACGTCGCAGAATCGCGAACTGCTGGAGAAGCTGTCGGAGCAGACGGGCGGGCGGTACTACAAGCCGGGTGACGCGTCCAAGCTTGCGAGCGAGATTTCGTATTCGGAAGCGGGCATCACCACGCGGGAGACCAGAGACCTTTGGGATATGCCGGTAGTGTTCCTTCTAGTGCTTTCGCTGCGCGCTTCGGAATGGCTGCTGCGGCGGCGATGGGGTGTGGTATGAGGACCGGTGTGGTGGGGCGGACCCCCTGGTCCGCGCGGGACGCCCTCGTCCCGCTGCCGCTGCATCGCCGTCAGCTCAATGGAAAACGCGAACAGGCCGACCAGGGGGTCGTCCGCGGACCAGGGGGTCCGCCCCACAGACTGTTTCACCTCGCAGCCGTCCTTCTCCTCGCCGCCCTGAGCGCTCCCGCGGCGACGTTCTACGTCACCATTTCCGGCCTCGGCGGCGAGCCCGATTACGACCAGCGCTTCAAGGGCTGGGCCAACGACATCGACTCCAGCCTGAAGAAGGCCGGCGGCGACAGCAACGTGATTACCATGATCGCGCCCACCCGCGACCAGATCCGCGCGCGCTTCGAAACCATCGCCCGCGAGGCCAAACCCACCGATGCCCTGGTGGTGATGCTCATCGGTCATGGCACCTACGATGGCGTGGACTATAAATTCAATATCCCCGGCCCGGACATCACCGGCATCGAACTGGCCGGGATGATGGATCGCGTCCCCGCCAACCGCCAGTTGGTGATGAACGCCACCAGTTGCAGCGGGGCATCCATCGAATTCCTGCGCAAGCCCAACCGCGTGGTGATCGCCGCCACCAAGACCGGGACCGAGAAGAACGCCACCATCTTCGCGCGCTATTGGGCGGAAGCATTGCGCGAGCCTGCGGCGGACGTCGACAAGAACGAGTCCGTCTCCGCGCTGGAGGCGTTCCATTACGCGCAGAAGAAGACCAAGGAATTCTTCGACACGCAGAAGCGGCTGGCCACGGAACACGCCGTACTGGAAGACACCGGAAAAGGTACCGGCGTTTCGGCCTCGGGGACCGGTCCCGACCCTGATACCGGCGAGGGCAAGCTGGCATCCACTTTTACGGTGGTGCGGCTGGGCGCCAATGCGGCGGCGGCCAAAGATCCGGCCAAGAAAGCCCTGCTGGAGCAGAAAGAACAAGTAGAGCAGGCCATCGACGAACTGAAATATGAGAAGGCCGGCATGGCGGCGGCGGACTACAAGAAGCAACTCACGCGGCTGCTTCTGGAACTCGCCCGGCTCCAGGAGGCGATCGATAAACCATGAAGCTCCTGCGGCTCGGTGCGGTGCTGTTTCTGGCCGTCGTGGCTGTTCCGGCCCAGACTCTCCAGCAAGCCGAAGCACTCTGGAAGGCGCGTAAGTTTGGCGAGGCCAACGACGCGTTCCGTGCGCTGGTGGCCCAGTATCCCACCAATCCCGATTACCGCGTCCGCTGGGGCCGTATGTTCCTGGATCATGGGACGCCCGGCGATGTTCAGAACGCCTCGGACCTCTTCAACGAAGCCCTGGCCATCAAGAAAGACGATGCCGACGCGGCGTTCGGACTGGCGCTGATCGCCGCCGATGAGTTTTCGGGCGGCGCCGAAAAAATGGCGCACCAGGCGTTGGAATGGAACCCCAAGCTGCTGGAAGCGCAGGAACTGCTGGCGCGGGTGGCGCTCGAGGACAACAACAACGACAAGGCCGCCCGGGAAGCTAAGAAGGCACTGGAAATAGACGCCAATTCGCCCATCGCGAAAGGCATTCTGGCGGCCATCGATTATCTCGGCGGCAAGAAGGAAAGCCAATGGGAGCCGCACGACGCCCGCGGGTATGAAACCATCGCGCACTTCTACGTGATGAACCGGCGCTACGAAGAGGGCATCGCATATTTCCACAAGGCCATCGCACTCGACCCCACTCTCTACACCGCGCACGCGGAATTAGGCCTCAATCTGATGCGTCTCAGCCAGAACGAGGAAGCTTATAAGGAACTCGGGATCGCCTTTACCAACGGCCTGCAGAATAGCGCCACCAAGAATACTCTCGACCTGATGGAGAAGTATAAGAACTTTGTCGAGTTCAAGACTCCCACCACGGTTCTCAAGTTAGGTAAGAAGGAAGCCGAGCTACTGCGTCCCTACTTCCAGGCGGAGATGGATAAGTGCATTGCCACTTATGAGAAGAAATATAAGTTGAAACTCGATAAGCCGGTGACGGTGGAAGTTTATCCGGATCACGAGGACTTCGCGGTGCGCGCCCTGGGCATGCCCGGTATGGGCGCGCTGGGAGTCACGTTTACCGCCAAGAGTTTCGGCGGGGCCATCGCCATGGATAGTCCGTCGGGCCGCCGGCCGGGCGACTTTCACTGGGCGTCCACCTTGTGGCACGAGATGAGCCACGTGTTCACCCTCACCCTGACGGATTCGCACGTGCCGCGCTGGTTCACCGAGGGTATCGCGGTGCATGAAGAGACCGCCGTTTCGCCGGAGTGGGGCGATCGCCTGATTCCCGATGTGCTGATGGCCATCAAAGACAAGCAACTGCTGCCCATCAGCGAACTGGACCGCGGTTTCATCCATCCGCGCGCGGCCGCGCAAGTGCTGGTGAGCTATTACCAGGCGGGCCGCATCTGCGATTTCATCACCGATAAGTGGGGCTGGGACACCATCCTCGCGATGCTTAAGGATTACGCCAACGACGTCGACACTCCCACGGTGATCCGCAAGGAATTGAAGATGGAGCCGGAGGAATTCGACAAGCAGTTCCTCGCCATGGTGGAGGCTGAAACCAAGAAGTCGGTGGAGAGTTTCGCCGAATGGACCGACGACGTGAAGACCGTCGCGGCGGCCGCCAAGGCGAAGGACTACGACACCGTGATCAAGATCGGAACCCGGGCTCGCGACCTGTTTCCGGATTATGTGGAAGCCGGCAGCGTCTACGAATTCCTGGCCAAGGCATATGCCGCCAAAGGTAACAAGCCGGACGCAATTGACGAATTGGAACGATATATGAAGATCGGCGGGCGCGATCCTTCCACGCTGAAGACGCTGGCTGACGACTTACAGGCCGGCGGTAATAAGAAGGAAGCTGCCGCCGTACTGGAGCGAGTCAACTATATCTACCCGATGGACGGATCGCAGCATCAGCAACTGGGACTGCTGCTGCTCGACCTCAATAACAACGCCGGCGCCATCCGCGAGTTCCGGGCGGTGCTGGCCCGCGACCCGATCGACCTGGCACAGGCCCACTTCAACCTGGCGCGCGCCTATAATCAGAACCACCAGACCGATGAGGCCAAGGATGAGTTGCTCGCCTCCCTGGAAGCGGCTCCCGGCTTCCGTCCGGCACAAAAGCTATTGTTAGAACTGAGCGGCCCGGAGAAATAGCCGGACGCACCTCGAACAGAAACGAGAATGAAATCGACATGTCAACTACCGCGACGACACAGTTGGATCCCGAAGCTCTCAAGGCGCGTATCGCGCGTTTTCGGCAGGTGCAGTCCGAGATCGTGACGCAGGTGCGCCGCGTCATCGTAGGCCAGGAGGAGGTGCTGGAGCAGGTGATGATCGGCCTGTTCGTGGGAGGCCATTGTCTGATCACCGGCCTGCCGGGCACCGCCAAGACGCTGCTGGTCCGCACCATGGCGCAAACCCTGGGCCTGGCGTTCAAGCGCATTCAGTTCACGCCCGACCTGATGCCCAGCGACATTACCGGGACGGACATCATCGAAGAGGATCCCTCCAACGGCCGGCGCACCTGGACCTTCGTGCAGGGTCCGATTTTCGCCAACATCCTGCTGGCCGACGAAATCAACCGCACTCCTCCGAAGACGCAGAGCGCGCTGCTCGAAGCCATGCAGGAAAAAGCCTGCACGGTGCGCGGCAATAACTATATTCTGCCGGCGCCCTTCTTCGTGCTGGCGACGCAAAATCCCATCGAGTTAGAGGGAACTTACCCGCTGCCCGAAGCGCAGCTCGACCGCTTCCTGTTTAATACCGTGCTTGACTACCTCTCGGCGGACGAAGAACTCAAGGTGGTGGATCTGACTACGGTGACCACCATCCCCTATGCCGACCCCGTGACGAACGCGAAGGAGATCCTGGACTTCCAGCAGTTAGTGCGCATGGTCCCGATCGGCGAAAGCGTGGCGCGGCACGCCATCGACCTGGTGCGCGCCAGCCGTTCGACCGACGATGCCGCGCCCGATTTCGTGAAGAAGTATGTCAACTACGGCGCCAGCGTCCGCGCCGCGCAATTCCTGGTGCTGGCGGCGAAGGCCAAGGCGCTGATGAGGGGCCGGTATCATGTGAACTACGAGGATATCCGGTCGTTATATATCCCCGTGCTGCGCCACCGCGTGCTGCTGAATTTCCACGCGGAATCGGAAAGATTGAAGCAGGACGATATTTTGAAGAGAGTGCTGGAGTGGAAGGCGGCTCCTAGAGACTAGCGCAGTATTCACCGCAGAGACGCAGAGTTAAAAAGGCAATGCGAGATTCAAAGTCAAGACCGGAGAGCGCTGAGGGGGCAGAGGACGCTGAGAGGTCTACGACTCTGGCTTTAGGACTAAACCAACTTACCGAATTAATCATCGGCGCCGCCATCGAGGTTCACCGGGCCACTGGTCCAGGGTTGCTGGAATTGGTTTATGAGCAATGTCTTTGTTACGAACTAAGCCAACGCGGTCTCGGCTTCCAACGGCAGGTTGAGCTGCCGGTGTTGTACAAAGGAATCAAGCTTAATCGCGGGTTTCGAATGGATTTAGTCGTGGAAGACGCCATAATCTTGGAGTTAAAGACCGTGGATGAACTCCTGCCCATCCATTCCGCGCAGCTGCTGACATATCTGAAACTCTCCGGCAAGAAAATAGGTCTGCTTATTAACTTTAACGAACCAGTCCTCAAGAGGGGACTGAAACGCCTGGCCAATCGCGCGCCCGATGCCCCGGGAGCGCGCCCCTCTGCGCCCTCCGCCCCCTCAGCGTTCTCCGGTTTTGACTTTCGTAACTCTCTGCGTCTCTGCGTCTCTGCGGTGAACCTGCTCCAACGCCCCTCTGCGCCCTCCGCCCCCTCAGCGTTCTCCGGTTTTGGCTTTCGTAACTCTCTGCGTCTCTGCGCCTCTGCGGTGAACATGCTCCGACGCTTCCTAGACCTCACCACGCTAGTCCTCAAGAGGGGACTGAAACGCCTGGCCAACCGTGCGCCCGATGCCCCGCCAGCGCGCCCCTCTGCGCCCTCCGCCCCCTCAGCGTTCTCCGGTTTGGACTTTCTTAACTCTCAGCGTCTCTGCGTCTCTGCGGTGAACAAATAATGCTCCAACGCTTCCTAGATCCCGCGACTCTTGCCTCTATCTCCGGCCTTGACCTGATCGCCAAGACCGTGGTCGACGGGTTCGTTGCGGGATTGCACCGCTCTCCCGACTTTGGCTTCTCCCAGGAGTTTGCCGAGTACCGCTCTTACAGCCAGGGCGACGATCTGCGCCACGTCGATTGGAACGTCTTCGCCCGCACCGATAAGTGCTTCCTCAAGAAATACCGCGGAGAGACTAACACCCAACTGCTGATTCTGCTTGACACGTCGGCCTCCATGGGATACGGCTCCCATGTCGTCACTAAGCTGGATTACTCGCGCTTCGTGGCCGCCTCTCTCTGTTATATGGCCAACGTGCAGCGTGACGCCGCCGGCCTCATCATCTTCGACGAAGACGTCTCCAATTATGTGGCGCCCTCCACCCGCCAGGGGCAGCTCTTCCGCCTGCTGCACGCCATCGAGCACGCCGCGCCCGGCACGCGCACCGACTTCGCCAAACCGTTCGTCCACTTTCAGAATTTCCTGCACCGCCGCGGCATCGTGGTGGTGCTTTCCGACTTCTACGAGCGGCCGGAAACCATCATTAAGACCGTGGAACCGCTGCGCTTCCGGGGCAACGAGATCATTCTGTTCCATGTGCTCGATCCGCAGGAAATCAAACCGAAATTCCGCGAGCCCGTCTTACTGGTTGACATGGAAGACGCCCGCTCCTCGCTCGAAGTCTCGCCGGAATATGCGCGCGAGGAATACCGGCGCAAGATCGA
>CAZARO010000271.1:0-6892 GCA_964487165.1 uncultured Solibacteraceae bacterium
ATCTGGAGCTTGGGGACACCGGAGCGTCGATTCCTCCAGGTGATGGGCATCACCGTCCAGGAATATCCGCGCACAATGGTCTTCAACGGCAGTTCCACGGTGAGGTTGAAGTGGGCCGCAAGGAAAGGGCGGCAGCCGTCCAGCGCCTTCCGGCGGTAGGCCTTGAAGGCATTGGTGAAATCGTTGAGTGGAACGTGGAACAGCAGGCGCAGGAAAAGATTGGCCATGCGGTTGATTAATAGCTTGTGCGAAGGATAGTCGATCACCCCGCCGCCGCGGAGGAAGCGCGATTCGAAGACCGCGTCGTATCCCTCCCCGAGAAGCTGCCAGTAGCGCACGACGTCGCGGCAGTCGTCGGACTCGTCGGCCATCATGATGACCACCGCGTCGCCACGGCTGCAATCGATGCCCCGAATGATCGCCCGCCCGAAACCGTGGTCGCCTTTGTTCTCAATTGGGCGAACGCTCGGAATGCGCGACATCAGTTCCTGCAGCACAGCCCAAGTGGAATCTACGCTGCCATCGTCCACGACGACGATTTCATGCTCCACGTCATTTAGCCGCAACTCCACATGAAGGTGCTCCACCGAAGAAGCGATGGCACCTGCTTCGTCGCGACAAGGGATCACGATGGAGAGAAGCCGGAGTGGTTCCTCACCGGTGGGCGGCGGTTCACCCTTCAAACGCCACCCCCGCCCCAGCCAAACGGTATTGGTCTCCACGTGGCCGGCAGCCTCCGGCAGGAGGTCCGCCGCCGGGGCATCCGGCTGATTTCATCGCTCTTCGACACCGCAGATTGTCTCCCTCGTTCCCACAATCTGAATACTCACGCACACCCGCATGGGGAACTCGCTATAAGGTAGACTGCCGCGCAACCGATTATGGCTCTCGGCCGAGATGTAATAAGTTTCCGGATCGGCTTCCAAGCACTTCAGGACTCTCTGCAGTTCGTCCGCGGTAAGACCGGAACGGCACACCATCTTGAGCAAGTGCGCCATGCGTTCGTCAGTTCCTTTGCCCTTGTGGACATAGTCCACAGTGTGTATGTGTATTCCATCGGGCCGCAGGTATTTCTTCATGCCTTTGAATACGTTCAGCAGCTCCGGATCCGGAATATGTTCGAGCACGGAAATGGAGTACACGCAATCCAGCGAGTTCTCCGACAGCCCCGCGATTTCGTCGTTAAACTGGCTCCGTACGAAGTGCAGATGGGGGCATTCTTTGCGGTACCGCTCGAACTCAATCGGGCCTTGGCCGGAACCATCGTATGGATCGGCAATCCACACTTCATATCCCAGGCGGTACAGGATATCGGCGACGAATGGTTCCCCAGCGCCGATTTCGAGTACCCTGCCGCCGCGAGGAACCCTGGATAGGATGGCCTTCAATACCCACGGCCTTTGGTTATCCGTCAGATCGCCATCCTGAGTAAGAGGCGTCAGATGGTCGATGCTGTCGCAGAAATCCTGAACGGTACCGTAGCTTAGTGGACTCACCGGAAACTCACGATATCTCCGGGCCAGAGTCTGTAAGCTTTGATGGCTGAACCATTTTGAGGTCTTGAACTCGGTCCCTGTGTCTATCGCCGACGCTAGGGTAGGAACGGCGGCCGCAGGCGCTCCAGCCCGGCTATAACACACGCGAGACTGATCCCGCCCTGCTAACATCTGCTCAACTACATCCATCTTTACATCGCAACCTTCGATACGGTAATGATCCAGGATTCCCTTTGAGAGCCCATCCTTGGTCGCCTGCAAATACCGGTGTCCGTACCTTTGATCCGGTTCAAGGTGCGCGCCTTCAGCCCACTCGTTCCATGCATTGATGAAGACCAGAGGCTCCTGTAGGTCCGATCGCGTCAGAGCCTGGTCGACGACGAAGCGCAGCCAGGTAGCGTAAGTAGAGGGGCTCGAATTGACAATCGCGTGGCCCTGCCGGCCGCGTCTCGCCGTGTTGTCCCACATGGGCATAACACCGCGGTACCAGGAGTAGTCAGGCAACTTCTTGCTGATCAAGCCGCGCATCGCTGTGCGATAGTCCTCAATGTGCCCTGTGAAGTCCGCGGCGACGCCCGGAACGGTCTGCGGGTCGATCAGTATCTTGCGGGTGTGTGGAGGAAACTCGACCGCCGAATCGAAGCCGTAGGGCCGGGGATCGCTAACTCCAAAGCTTTGGACGATGGCAAGATGCAGGGGCAATCCAGTCTCACGGAGGAACACTTGACGCCAGCAATCGGCCGTGCGGCGCGCTTCCGGCAACTCGTCGATTCGATAAACCAGCAGCAAGGGAGCGCCATTTACGCGAATATAATGCGGCGCGGTCAACACGGGAATCGCGTCGCGGATGAAACGCTCATCGAAATCGTCCGAATATTCCTGCGCGATCAGGACGTCTTGCGCGGAGCCGTCCCACCGGCGGGTCCAGCTCTCATTAGCCCAGCAGATGCAGAAAGGGAACTCCGGTTTGCCGCGTTCCAACATCTGATTGAGCGGTCGTTCCAGCAGCCGGTGACCGTTGAACCAATAATAGTAGAAGCAGAATCCATATAAACCATATGACTTGGCCAGCTCCGCCTGCTGGTCCATAACCTCCGGCACCCGCAAATCGTAAAAGCCAAGATCGGCCGGAATGTGCGGTTGGTAGTGTCCCGTGAAGTTCGGTAGCGCTTGCGACACACTCCGCCATTCGGTGAAGCCCTTGCCCCACCATTCGTCGTTCTCCGGAATCGGGTGGTATTGCGGCAGGTAGAACGCAATCAACTTGACGGGCAGTTCTGGCCTGGTCTCAAGCAGTCTCTTCGCCTCGCGCTTCTTATCGTAGCCGAAGCTATTCACGGCATCCGACGCCTCGACAGCTGAGGTCGCGTCAGCCGGCCGCGCTGGTCCCTCAGCGCTCACCTTCACCACTTGTTCGTAAAACTGTTTGATTCGCGGCACATTCTTCGACCATGCCAGTTCGCGCTCCGCGAAGCGGCGGCCGGCGGCGCCCATGCGTCTCGCCAATTCGGGATTCCGCGCCAGAAACTCCACCTTATCCGCAATCTCCTGCGCATGGCCGTCCTTCATGACGACGGCCTCCTCGCCATCCTTTACCCACCGCCCGACGTTGGTGTAAGGCAGCACCACGGGGCGGCCGGACGCAAAATACTCAGGAAGCTTACTGGGAAAGCGGTAGTCGTTGAAAAGGCTAGTTGTGCCGGGCTGCACCAGATAGTTGGCGGTACTCAACAGGAGAGGCACGTCCTGGTGATTGACAAAGCCCAGATCGACCACGAGGTCGGTCAGGCCGGCGGCAGCAACCCACGACATGTCGACCTGGTTCCACCCGGCTTTGATCAGCTTAATCCGCATGCCGCGCTTGCGCAGCAACCCCGCCGCAAGGTAGAGGCTCTTTACCTCCCCAAGATTGGAGTCGTGTACGTTTCCGGTGTAGACCAGTACTATGTCATCGGAAGCGATGCCGTACTCCTTGCGGAGGCCCTCCGTACTTTCCGGAATCTCCAGGAAGGCGGGCTCGTAGCCCACGGGAAAAGTCATTCCGGGAACATGCGTTGGCTTAAACTCCAGCAAGGTATCGATTAGGGCAGTAACCCCTCCGGCCCGCTTCAAAAAGTCCTTGTAGCGGATCGGATGGACGCGATGCTCCGGCACCACAATGTCCAGGGCGCCCATGGGAAGACGGCAAAGTTCGGCGTAGGTGCTACCCGCAAACTCATTCTCCAGGATGACCTCTTCGTGATCCTCCAGGTAGACGACGAATGGGCATTTATAGATCGTGGCCGCGTAATCCGTCATTTTACGCACCATTTCCCGGGGTCCCCAAGCGTGGACGAGATCCGGCCCGCGGCCATTGGGAAAAACTACTCCCCGATCTACTAAGGCGGCGTAGTCGAACACCTGGAAACGGTGCCTTCCGCAAGTGGCGATGCTGTCCGGATTCTGCGGGACCGCGACAGCGGAGCTGACTCCGTGCAGCGCCAGTTCGTTGGCAATGCTATAAATGAGAATTGCGCTATTGCCCGTGAAATCGCAATGGCTGATAAACAAAATGTTCATGCCTGTTTTTGGACCAAACGCTGGAGCGTTTAGTGCGCGTCCTCATCCTTAGTTCTAGCTAACTTCCGAAATGTCGAGATTGGGGTTGCTATACGAATCGCCGCGCAAGAACATTCGCGCCGAAAGGTCCCGGACCAACAGGCCGTCGAAGGATTCCGATAGTTCCCCCCGTCCATCGCGGGTAATCTGGAATCGCGCGCGCGGATTACAAACGTTTCGGTAGCCGGCTTCCAGGCACCGTAGGGATAGCTCCACGCCTTGCAATCTGAGCGTTTCCATATTCACGTTGAGCCCCGGATTCTCCAGGCGGCTGCTCGCAATCATCCAACATTCACCGGAGACCGCGGAGATATTATGAGCGCAGGAAATCTCCCCAAGATAGCCGTCGGCGTCTGAGGGCCAGTTGCTCATGGAGAACCCGAAGTTTCCATTCCTCTTCAGGATCAGTCCCGTGTTCGCGACCCTATTGGGTTCGCGCAGTAAGATGGGCGCAACACAGCCGATCTCCCTGTTCGAAGCGAAGAGCAGAAGATGGTCCAACCAATCGGTTGAACACGGTTCCAGTGTTCCGTCCACATAGACCAGGTAGTCGCCCCGAATGTTTTTGAACCAGGGTTCTGCCGTAGTACGATCCACGAATTGCAACCCGTCGATAGAGGGCGGAATGGTATCGCCTGCATCAACTAATACCTGGATATTATGCTTTGAGGGAATAAGACGGTCGATAGCCTCTTCAATCCCGCAGGAGACGTTGCGGACATCTACCACCAGGGTTAGGCAGCCGGCCGCGGAACTGCGTGGCAGGATCTCTAACCTGTGTCCGAAAGCGGGATTGGAAACCGCTTGCGCCTCTAGACCTCGCCGTCCCATGTGAGCGTTAACCGCCGCCGCCTGTAGGGCCTCAATCCCTCGCTTCTCATCTCCTCCGGCAGCGATGCTACCCGGAATCTTGCGCCAATGGTAAAGCACCTTTGATACGTGGCCAATGTGTCGTGTCCGTTCCGAGACGCGCAGCATAAACTCAAAATCCTGGACGTTGTCGAAACGGGGATCGAACCCCCCGGCCTCACGAGCCACCGAGGTCCTCACCGTCAGGAGGTGGCAGATATACATGACGCCCAACATCAACTCCGGCGACCAATCGGGTTTGTAGAAATTCTGCGCCAGGGTTCCATCAGCCTCGATTACATCGTGGTCGCTATAAACGGCATCCAACGCGAGATCCTGGTTGATCGCTTTCACTAGCTCCAGCAGCGCGTCCGGGGTCAGTTCGTCGTCATGGTCGAGCATGGCGATCCAGTCGCCAAGCGCCAGCCCCATGGCTTGGTTGGTAGCGCCTGAGATGCCACCGTTCTCGGTGCGTCTTAGCACGTGGATCCGCGAATCACGATGCGCGTAAGAGTCCAGGCATTCTCTAGTCTCCGCAAGATTGGAGCCGTCATCGACTATGCATAGCTCCCAAAAAGGGTAAGCCTGCCTAAGTACCGACTCGATGGCCAATCTCAAGTACCGGCGCCGAGTATTGTATACCGGCAGCAAGATGGAAATCAGAGGTGTGAACTTGAGCGCCGCCAAGTCGGACCTCCAGCGTTTCTCACCGCCGACGCGAGCCGGCAGATCATCGGCAAGCCGAATCGTGCGCACGGAAGAATCGTAAAATTGCTCGGTCAAGAAGTGGAGCAGCGGATTCACGTCTTCGCCGAGGCCCTTCAAATGCTCGGCAAAATACCGCTCCCCGCTAAACAGCGGATTGGGATCGCGACGCTCCCGGCCGCCCAGCCGCAGGTAGTGCACCAGTGGATTCTCGCCCGATGCTGCTACATCCGGGTACTGTTCCAAATAGAACTTGGTATGAAATAGAGGGTGCGGATCGAGCCCTGCCCGCGCCCCTTGCTCAAGATAGTGAATCAGCGGATTGATTCCCTCACCCGGCGGAAGCGTAATTTGCTCCATATAGTAGCTGGCATCGAAAAGCGGATGTGGATCTCGCCCTTCTCTTCCACCGAAGAAAAGATAATGGTAGAGCGGGTCCATGCCGGCGCGTGCAACGTCCATATAGCGCTGTAGATAATAGCTTGCGTCGAACAGCGGGTGCGGACACCTTTCCTGCTTCCAGCCATGATGGACGTAGTCGATCAGGGGATTGCTGGTGCCAATTTCCGGATACCTCTCACGGTAATAGGCGCTATCGAAGAGCGGATTCGGATTTCTATCCTCGTTTCCACCCTTGTGCAGGTAGTGTGCCAGAAGCGATTCGCCCGGGCTGACGGCATGAGAGTAGCGTTCGCGGTAATACTGAACATCGAACAGCGATGAGGGCAGGCATCCCGATCGTTCGCCCACGGTGCAGTAGTGTACCAGAGGGTTCACAACTCCTCGAATCGCGGGAACCCGCCAAAGGTAGAACTCCGTATCGAAGAGCGGATTCGGATTTCGTCCCTCCAGCCAGCCGGACGAAAGATAATGCACCAGGGGATTAACCTCGCCGAGGGCCCCGCCCGACTGAAGGTAATAGGCGGTTAGAAATAACGGGTGCGGATTACGCTGCTTCCTCATCCCGTCGGCAAGAAAATCGACCAACGGATTGACGCCGCGTTCCTTGACTTCTGGGTACTCCTCCAGATAATAGGAAGTATCGAACAACGGGTGGGGATCGCAACCGAGCGTAGCACCAGAAAGCAGATAATGAGCGAGCGGATTGACGCCCGATACCTCTATCTCGGGGTTGGCAGCCTTGTACCGTGCCGTATCGAAAAGAGGATGCGGATCGCGGTTATCCTTAGCGCCAAACAAAATATAGTGGCAGAGAGGATTCATGCCACATGCCTTGACATCGG
>CAZARO010000272.1:0-6857 GCA_964487165.1 uncultured Solibacteraceae bacterium
TTGAGGACATATTGACCATTGATAAGCAGAGTATGAAGGCGCTGGTCGCGCAGATTGAGCGAAAGGTCCTGACCGTCGCCCTCAAAGGCTCGATCGGGAAGATCCGCGATCATTTCACCCAGTGCATGTCCCAAAGGGCCACTGAGATGCTTGTAGAGGACATGCAGGCGCTTGGGCCGGTACGAATCCGCGATGTGAAGGCTGCCCAGCAAGAGGTGGTCGCCCTGGTCCGGCGGATGCAGCAGAAGGGTACGATTGCAAGCAGCCGATCCACGGGCGACGAATATGTTGTCTAAGGTGCTTAAGGACGCCGGGCTGGAACTGGCGCCCGTGCCTTTGCGCAGGCGCGCGGTCTCCAGCGCCGTGGCTGCTCCGCGGGAAGCCGCCGCCGGCGCCGAGGTGGCGCAGCTGCGGGCAAGAGTCGCGGAATTAGAGGCGGCTGTGGAAGCTCAATCGCGACAATCGTACCTAGCGGGCGTCCGCTCCGGCGAGGAGTCGGCCCGTCAGAGTCTCGAATCCAACGTTCGCGACGTGACGCTCAAGCTGGCCACCACCATCTCTGAACTGGCGGAGACGCGCTCGGAGACCATACGGCGCGCCGAAGCCGATACAGTGCGGCTCTCCATCGAGATAGCGAGGCGGGTTCTGCACCGTGAGCTTTCCGTCGATAGCTCCGCGCTGGAGGGGCTCATCAAGGCAGCCCTGGCGAAGTTGCGGGCGCAGGAAGTCTACCGCGTCCGCGTTCATCCCCTCCAGGAGAAGCTCTTCCGCGCCTGCCTGGACCAGAATGGGCGCGGCCAAGCCGTTGCCGTCGTCGGCGACCCGTTGCAGCCTCTTGGCGGAGCGGTCTTCGAAACCAGCCGGGGCGCTCTGGACGCCTCCGTGGAGACCCAACTCTCCGAGATCGAGCGCGGACTGGCAGACCAGTTGGAGGCTCGCGCATGATGGCCACGGAGGGGATAAATTTAGATTCATACATCACGGGTGTCCGCAGTCTCGAATTGCTGCCGTGGACCGGGGAAGTAGTCGAGTTGGTGGGCCTGCTGGTGGCATCGCGCGGGCCGGCCGTGGCCATGGGAGACTTTTGTGAAGTGCTTACCTCGTCCGGCCGTCGTATTCGAACGCAAGTCATCGGATTCCGCGATGACAACGTGCTTTCTATGCCGCTCGAAGAGATCGACGGGATTCAGTTGCACGACCGCATCATCGCCCGGAGCGAGGACGCTCGCGTGGCCGTCGGTCCCGACCTCGCAGGCCGCGTCCTCGATGGTTTCGGCAAGCCCATAGACCGCGGGGCGCCCATCCGGCCGGCCGCATCTTATCGCTTGTATCAAGCGCCCGGGAGCCCGCTGGATCGCGAACACATCGTCAATCCCATCGCCACCGGAATTCGCGCGATAGATACGCTGATACCCGTCGGGACCGGCCAGCGCATGGGAATATTCGGCGGCAGCGGCGTCGGCAAGAGCACTCTCCTGGGCGCCATGGCGCGCCACAATTCGGCGGACATTACCGTCATCGCGCTCATCGGGGAACGCAACCGCGAG
Organism: uncultured Solibacteraceae bacterium; assembly: GCA_964487165.1. Lineage (GTDB taxonomy): Bacteria > Acidobacteriota > Terriglobia > Bryobacterales > Bryobacteraceae > PALSA-129. Next base: position 1,548 of record CAZARO010000272.1, read on the forward strand.
GTTCGCGCTTTCCTGGAGCACGAACTCGGGCCGGAGGGCCGCCAGCGGTCCGTGGTGGTTTGCGCTACCTCCGACCGGCCCGCTCCGCTGCGCGTCCGAGCCTGCTTCGTAGCCCTCGCTATTGCTGAGTACTTCCGCGACCAGGGAGCCAACGTGCTGTTGATCATGGATTCGGTTACGCGCCTTGCCATGGCGCAACGGGAAATCGGTCTGGCGGCAGGCGAGCCGCCCAGCCAGAAGGGATACACGCCGTCGGTGTTCAACCTCCTGCCTCGGATTCTGGAGCGCGCCGGCAATTTTCAGAACGGTTCCATTACCGGCTTCTTCACCGTATTGGTCGAAGGCGACGATTTTAACGAGCCCGTGAGCGACGCGGTACGCGCAATTCTCGACGGCCACATAATGCTGTCACGCCGCTTGGCGGCCGCGGGACACTATCCCGCCATCGACGTGATGCACTCGGTGAGCCGCCTGGGGCCGCAACTTTCCTCGCCCGAGCACATGGCCGCCGCCAGCAAGATCCGCGAGGCGCTGGCCACCTACGACGAATCGAGGGACCTGATCGAGCTCGGCGCCTACGCAGCCGGAACAAACCCCGCGCTCGACGCGGCGGTGCGCATGCAACCCGAGATCGTTGCATTTCTCAGGCAGGACACCCACGTTGATGCGCCCTTTGCGGATGGGCTGGCGCGAATGAAGGCTATCGCGGAAAGGCTGTAGCGCGTCATGCAGCGGTTCCGATTCCGGCTCGACCGCGTGCTTGAGTGGCGCCGCAAGGAGTACCGTATCGAAGAGACGCGCCTGGTTGCCTGTTCCGCCCTGGTGCATGCCACTGAGCAAAAAATCGAGCGCTTGCGGGCCGAGGGAGCGTCCATTGAACGGGAACTCCTCGGTCGCAGCGCAATTCCCGCAGCGGACTTTCTGAATCTCAGTCGTTACCGTCTGAGGGCGGCAAAAGAGCACATCGAGCTGGTTGAAGAACGCCGGCAACGCTTGCAGGCCGCAGCCGAGCGCCGCATGCGGGTCCAGCAGGCCCAGCAGCGGGTCAGACTGCTCGAGAAAATGCGGGAGCGGCGGCTTGAAGAGCATACTGCCGCGGCAAACCACGAACTGGAAAGTCTGGCGGCGGAAGCCTATCTGGCCCGCTGGCCGCAGCGCTAGGCCATGCACTGCAGGCTATCGGCCAGACCTGCGGCGGCAAGGAGATCGCTCCAGGTGCGCCTACCCTAATACCCCTCTCCCACACGGCGCGCCGATAGCCAACCAACCACTTTGCCCTGCCGAATCGCCCCGGCGACCTCCCAGGACGGTGCAACCTGGAGACGGAATGAATAATTCACAAAATCCGGCGCAACCCCATACTTCGCTGCCACCTCGTATAGATCGGCCGTGGAGCATCCCATTCGAACCCCCAGAACCGAACCTGCGAACTTGTCGTCGCCGATGCTCAGCGAGACGGGAATCGAGGCGCCTTTGACTGCATCGACATCGCCCAGAAACGTCGCTTCCACAACGCCACCCCACACAAACTTACTTGCCCCCACGGGGCTTTCAATTGGATTGTACTGCCCAGCCGTCCCAAGCAGCCGGTTCAAGTCATCGAATGCAAGGTGCTCCGGATCAAGGTCGGCTCGTAGGCTTTCGAGAGTGGCGGCGACGCGATTCAACTCGCGTCGCTGCCCGCTGTGGCCGCGCGACCAAGCCACAAACAGAAGTCCTAAGAGCAATCCCAGCGACGCGAGCAGGAGCACCCCGCCTTTGTTGTGTCCGAACATGGTATTATGGCGTCTCCCCCAAGCCTTCCGGATCCTGTCCGCGAGGCCTCTACGAAAGCCTTATCGGCTGCAGCACAATGTTTTTCCACGCTAATAACGAGCATTAGACTAGCCGGTCTTGCGCTATGCCCGACCTCAGGACGCGCTTCAAGAAACCGCTCGCTGGTTAACATGCGGAGGAAAGTGCTCCCCCGGTTTCCTCCATGTGTAACTCCGTTTCTGCGTCTCTTTTAGGGAGCCAACTGCCATCTCTCGGAAAGTTCAGTCCCGGTAGTTAACGGCCGCGTACTCGGTGCGCCCGTCTCATCCGCGGGTCTTATAACCAATAAAGCCACGCAGTTCCGAAGCTTTCCGTTCTCCGCGCCAAGCCCCGAATTCGTCTTGCCCATACCGGCCGAGGACTTCCGATCCATCGCCAGCCTTCTTGCCGCCGGTTACCTGAACGGCAAAAGGGCTAGCACGAAACAGGGTTCGCCGCCTATCCGGCCCTGGTTACGTGTTTAGCAGCACAGACGCCGGACATCCAGGGCAGGCTGAACGGGCGGTAGCTGCAACCAATAGTCCGTTTTCCATTTCTCCGATCCGAGGTCCCGTCTACGAGAGCTTAGGCGGCGTGCCGACACCCGCCTTCCGGAGGAATGTCATCATGGGACACCAGTTGGCGAATGCGGACTGGAACAGGTTCACGCCGACAATGGCGGTAAACAAAAACCACGCAGGATTGACCCAATACCCCAGGGCCACACTCCGCCATCACGAAAAAGCCGGCAATCAGGCGTAAGCAACGTTCGACGGTCCTACGGTTCGTTTCCTTCGATTTACAACAAAGAAGACAACGGGCACCGTCACGCGCGACAGTGCCAGGGACGCAACTTCTCCGGCTGTTAGCGCGATGGCGAGACCCTGAAAGATCGGGTCGAAAAGGATCACGGTGGCGCCGACCACCACGGCGGCCGCGGTCAACATCATCGGACGGAAACGGACCGCACCCGCGTCGATCACCGCTTCATCCAGCGGCATCCCTTCGTGCAAGCGAAGCTCGATGAAGTCGACCAGGATAATCGAATTACGCACAACAATACCCGCTCCCGCAATGAACCCGATCATCGAAGTGGCGGTGAAGAAAGCGTTCATCAGACCGTGCGCGGGCAGGATTCCGACGAGCGAAAACGGGATTGCCGCCATGATGACGAGCGGCGTGACGAACGATTGGAGCCACCCCACCACCAGGCCGCAGATCAGGATCAGGACCGCCGCGAAAGCGATTCCCAGATCGCGGAGGACGAGATTGCCACCATGTGGAGGTTCACCCGCAATAACGGAATCACGGAAGGCTTCCACAACAAAATGGAGACCATCAGCCGCCAAGCCTATGGTTTCCGCAATTTCGAAAACTATAGACTTCGGGTGAAGGTGTTATGTTCTAGACGGTTTGGGATTGGGGTCTGCCCCCGTTGTTGGCGTAGAGCCGAGCCAACTAACTGATACACAAATAGGTTAGGTGGTGGGCGGTCGCGGGCTCGAACCGCGGACCTCCTGCTTGTAAGGCAGGCGCTCTAACCGGCTGAGCTAACCGCCCAAAGGGGAACCTCTTTTGATTCTAAACCACTTCCTGAATTTTGAAACTGTCGCGCCTGCCCAAATCGAGCCCAAAAAGCTCCGACCGTGGCAAAACCGTGACAAAACCCCATCAGTTGGCCCTCTCCGTGTCAAAACCCGGACCGCCTTCGTTGGCTTTCCGGTTGAGCTTCTTTAACGCCTCCCGTTTCATCTGCAGTTTCATCTGCGAGTACTTCTTAAACACCTTAGCATCTCCCTGCCGAAGCAATTGCGTGACCCACTCGTCGGTTACGCCGCCCGCGCTTAAGCGAGTCGCGTAGGCCGACCGGAGGTCGTATAACCGGAAGTACGGCGCCTTGGCCCTGCGCAACGTTAGACGCCAGACCGTCTTCAGACTCTTCTGATGGCCCTCCGGATTGTCGTCACTCGGGAACAACCATGCGCTGGGTTCCGAGATTCGCATCTGCTCGCGAAACGCCTCGCGAGCCAGATCGGTCAGCGGCACCTCGGCGATCCCGTTGGGCGTCTTCGAATCGGGAATCCACACCATCGCATTTTTCAGATCAACCTGATCCTTTTTCATCGGCATCAGTTCCTTGTACATCCGCAGCCCTGTTTCGGTGATGATGCGGATGATGTTGCGCAAGTACTCCGGCGCTTGAAGCTCGATCCGCTGCTGCTCGGACCAGCTCAAGTAGTGAGGCCGAAACAACCCGTTCACCTTGACCGGGAACTCCACCCCGGAGCATGGGTTGGCAGGCAACAGTTTCTTGTGGACTGCGACGTTCAGCATACGGCGAAGCACCCGCAACTCCTGATGGACTGTCGCCGGCTTAAGCCGATCTTTTTCAACAACGCCGGCAGTGGTCATGATCTGGACCCGAGCCTCAAGCCGCCGTCGAAGATACCGCTCAATGTCATCCGCGGTAAGGTCGGCGACCGATCGCTGGCCGAATGTCTGTTTGAGGTGCCGGCCGGCACGCTCGTTCGCTTCGTGGGTTTTTTCTGAGCGGATCGGAGGCTTGGAGTAGTTCTCCAGGAAAAAGTCCACCCAATCCGCAAATTGCAGTTCTTCTCCTTTCCGGACGATATCGAGGATTTTGTCGTCCCTGGCCTGGAGGCGATCCCGCAGTTTCCGCTGGGCCTCCTGCCAGTCTCCCGTGTTCGTTGATTCCCGGATACGCCTTCCGTTCCGGTCTCGATAGACCATCCATAAAACCTTGCCATCGTTGCGCGGGTATATGGAGCCATCGTGTCTACTCGGTCGTGCCAAGCTGGCGACGCGAAGCGCAAGGTAGAGTTGATCGAGCGTTCCGTCGCTCATGCCGGCGAGCGGAACGATCTTCCCCATCGGACGGACGCCGACCAACGAGCTGGCGCCATCTTCGTCCTCTACTCGAAGCGAGGCGAAGCTGTTCCCGGTGAATTGTGCAAAAAGGCGGCTGGCGGCGTCGAGTACGGGGTTCTGGTTGCGACTCCGATAGCGCTCTACGGCTTTGCGCAATACGAAAGACGCGGTTTTCAACCGAACGTATTGCTCCACCTCAAGCCCCCAACCGTTTCCCGGCCTCACCGTTAGTTCGAGGGGTGGCCCGCCGACCGGTGCAGCTTCCGCCGAATATCCGGCCAGAATTCCTTGAGCAGATTATTCAAGGTGTCAAACCCAACCTCGGACGCCCAGACGCTTGCCGCGGTCGACAGATCTCGATCGGCTTTCGGGTGATAGGAATAGGTCGAGATAACGGCTGCGGTGGAGCTGCCGAGGAACTCGGAACCGTTGAGTTGTGATCGCCCGGAATCGGAGCGGGTCACGAAGATACGTTCCGCTGCATAGAGACTGCGCCGTTTGACTCCTCCTTGGCCCAATCGAAAGTAACGCGGGTCCTGATGCAGTATGGATGGGAAGATCGCTTGCGTAGTGAAGTTCTCGATGGTGCCATCGGCGAAATTCTGTGCATACCTTTTCGCGTATCCC
>CAZARO010000273.1:0-6855 GCA_964487165.1 uncultured Solibacteraceae bacterium
GTCGAAGGCCTCAAGCAGGGAATCGCCGAAATGCGCATTTTCCCGGTCTTCTGCGCCTCCGGTCTGCACAATATCGGCGCCGACATGATTCTCAACTTCATCGTGGAGAACCTGCCCGCCCCCACCGAGCGGGAAGGCGTCCCCGCGATCGTCGGCGGCAAGGAAGGAATGCAGAAAATCACTGGCGGCGGTGCGGCGTCGGCCTTCGTTTTCAAAACTACCGCGGACCCCTTTTCCGGCCGCATCACCTACTTCAAGGTGATCACCGGCACGGTGAAAAACGACGCCAATCTGCTGAACGTGGCGCACAGCAGCACCGAGCGATTAGCCCACATCGGCAGCCCGCAGGGGAAAACTCTGCAGCCGGTGCCCGAAATCCACGCCGGAGATATCGGCGCGGTGGCCAAACTGAAGGACACGCTCACCGGCGACACGCTGCAGGAAAAAGGGGCGAACGCGGTCTATCCGCCAGTACGATTGCCGGAGCCCTCCATCGCGTTTGCCATCGAAGCCAAGTCGCGCAACGACGAGGACCGCATGGGCCAGGCGGTACACCGCATTCTCGAAGAGGACCAGTCACTGCGTTTCTACCGCGATCCGCAGACGCGCGAATTTCTGCTCGCGGGCACCGGCCAGCAGCACGTGGAGATCGTAGTTAGCCGCATGAAGAAGCGCTACAGCGTGGATGTCACCCTCAAGGCGCCCAAGATTCCCTATCGCGAGACCATTCGCGGAAAGGCCGACGTCCAGGGCCGGCATAAGAAGCAGACCGGCGGCCACGGGCAGTTCGGCGATTGCTGGATCAAGATGGAACCGCTGCCGCGCGGCGCCAAATTCGAATTCTCCAACGAGATTTTCGGCGGCTCCATCCCCAAGAACTTCATTCCGGCGGTGGAGAAAGGCATCGTGGAAGCGGCCGAGAAGGGATATCTGGCCGGCTTCCCCATGGTGGATTTCAAAGTCACCGTCTATGATGGGTCGTATCACGACGTGGATTCCTCGGAACTGGCGTTCAAACTGGCGGCCCGCAAGGCCTTCAAGGCGGCCATGCTGGAAGCCAAGCCGGCGCTGCTCGAACCGGTGATGAACGTGGAGATCCAGGCGCCGGTGGAGTATGCCGGTGACCTGATGGGCGACCTGAACGGGCGCCGCGGCCGCATTTCCGGCATGGAAACCAAGGGCAGCACGCAGTTCGTCCGCGCCGTTGTCCCTATGGCGGAAATGCTGAGCTATCAGAACGACCTTACCGCCATGACCCAGGGCCGGGCCTCTTTCAGCATGGAGTTCGACCATTACGACTACGTGCCGCAACTGCAATCTGAAAAGATCATCGCTGCCGCCAAAGCGGCGAAGACAGGCGAGGAAGAAGAAGAGGAATAATCTATGGGTGTGTAACACGCGCCTACCGCGGGCTGAAACCCGCGCCACCGGTGGGCCGGACTTCACTCCGCCAGGGGTGCGTACACGCACCTTGATTCGGGTAGCGTTACCGAGCCGCGGCCACAGGGAGCGGTGGCCCTGAAGCGCCCATAACTTACGGCAAGGTTGCATGCGGCATAATGGTGGTGTAGCCTTTGAGGTGCTGCACGCTGGTGCAAGGCACAGTAAGGCTTTCTTTTCTCTATGGTTCGAGGCATGGCTCGAGGTAATTGATGAGCAGTCGTCCCAGGACCCACGGCGGCTTTTGCACGATCGCGGCGGCATTGCTGGCCGGTGGCTGCAGCTATACCACGCAATCGGCCAAGATCCACCCGCCCTTCGCCCCAACGCCACACCGAACGGTGACAGCCGCGTTGTTGCCCGAACCTCCTGAGATTTCCACCAGTCCGGTAGCTTTGTCAATTACTCCCCTGCTGCGCGAGCAGTTCGAATTCTCCGAGGACCGCGTCGCCGCCGAAGCCCTCATCCAACAGGCTTACTTGAGACTGCAGCACGGCAAGGGACTGTACCAGGCGAATGACATTGTCAACGCCCGTAAGGAATTCGATATTGCCGTCGACTTGATGTTCGCGGCGTCCGCGCAGGATCCCGGCGACCGCCAGGTGTTCGGGCGCAAGCTGGATGAAATGGTGGACGCCATCCACCGCTTCGATCTGGCGGGGCTGGGCGCGTCGGAGGGTACCCAGGAGGGCAAGTACGACCAGGCTCCCCTGGAAGACATCCTGAAAATGACCTTCCCGGTCGATCCCAGGCTGAAGGCCAAGGTGCGGGAGCAGGTGGCGGCCACGGCGTCGCAGTTACCGCTCACGGTGAACGATACCGTGCTGGCGTACATCACCTACTTCGCGGGCCGCGGCCATCGCACCGTGGTCGACGCCATGCAGCGGTCGGGGCGCTACCGGCCGATGATCACGCGGATCCTCGATGAAGAGGGCTTGCCGCAGGAGCTCATCCACCTGGCGCAGGCGGAATCCGGGTTTTATGCGCGCGCCATGTCGCGGATGGCCGCCGGAGGCATGTGGCAGTTCGTAAAGTTCCGCGGCAACGAGTACGGTTTGAAGCAAACGCCGTACACCGACGACCGCATGGATCCCGAAAAAGCCACGCGCGCCGCGGCGCACCACCTGCACGACCTGTATTCCGAGTTCGGCGACTGGTACCTGGCGCTGGCGGCTTATAATTGCGGCCCCATGGTGGTAGAGAACGCGGTGGCGCGCACCGGGTATGCCGATTTCTGGGAGCTGCGCAGCCGCGGAGTGCTGCCCGCCGAGACCACCAATTACGTGCCCATCATCCTGGCCATGACCATCATGGAGAAGAACGCCGCGGAGTACGGGCTGGAAGGCGTCCAGATGGATCAGCCGCTCGAATACGACACCGTGGAGACCACCGCCAACACCAGCATGGCCCTGGTTTCCGATATCACCGAGACGCCGCTGTCGGAACTGGCGGATTTGAACCCCGCGGTCTTGCGCAGCATAGTCCCCGCCGATTACCCGCTGCACGTGCCCAAAGGCACCGGCAATCAGCTCGTGGCCGGGCTGGAGATGATCCCGCCGGAGCACCGCGATGCCTGGCGCGTCCATCGTCTGGGCATTGGCGAGACGGTGGCCGATGTGGGAAAACGCTTCGGTATCGCAGCTAACAGTCTGGTGGCGGCCAACAATCTCCAGACGCGCGAGGCCAGCGAAGGCGACCGCCTGATTATTCCCACCGTGGTACGCCCCGAGCCGGTGGCCAAACGGCCGGCAGCAAGGGCCGCCACCGTACGGCGCACCGCGGCTGCCACCGCTAAGGGGAAAGCCCCAGCGGCGCATCCCCAGCCCGCGTCCAAGCCGAAGCCGAAAACGGCGTCGAAGGGGCCTGTGGTCGCCGTCACCTCCAAGCCGCGAAGTTCGAATTGAATTTTGCGCTTTTCGCTATTGCCCACCGCTCAAAAAAAGGTATGCTATGGGTGATCGTGCCCTGATCGAGGAGGCTTGGTGCATGCGGAAAAGCTCGAAACTTGCTCCAAAGGACGAAGAAGAGATGGAAGACTTCCACGACTATGAAGACGAAGAGCAGTCGGAACTGGACTCGAAACTCGACGAATATGAAGACGAGTTGGAGGACGAGGAAGACGAAGAGGAACTGGACGTAATCGTCTCCGCTGTAGTGGTGCAGACTACGTCCGAGGCGCCGGCTCCGGCGGCGGCCCCAACGGAAGCTCCCCCCAAGAAGCCCATCGCGAAAGCCTCCGCCGCCAAGAAGGCGCCCGCGGCCGAAGCGCCCAAGAAGAAGGCGCCCGCCCAGAAAGCCGTCGTGAAAAAAGCTGTTGCCAAGAAAGCTGTTGCCAAGAAAGCCGTAGCCAAGAAAGTTGTTGCCAAGAAAGCCGCCGTGAAGAAGAGCGCCGCCAAGAAGGCGCCTGCTAAGAAAGCACTGGCGAAGAAGGCTGCCGCCAAGAAGGCTCCGGCTAAAAAGGCCGCTAAGAAGGCGCCGGCGAAGTCGGCGAAAAAAGGCAAGAAAAAGTAGGGCGCACCCGCTGCCCTACATCTTCATGCGCAGCGACCACAGCGATGTGAAGATGGTGAACAGGTTCCAGGCGATCAGCACCGCGAACCAATAGTTCAGGAAGACCACTACGCGCGGGCGATGGAACGCCAGTGCTGCGGCTGCCAGAATGACGGCGAAGCATTTGGAGATCAGCAGCCCGGGGAGCGGTCCGATGGCCAGCAAGCGGCCTACGAACAGGCTCGCTTCCCGTGCTCCCAGATGCAGGCCGATGAGTGTGGTCAGTACATCCAGCGCCTGCAGACTGAAGAAGACAGACATCGAAGGGGCCGGGAAACTCCGGCGAATTTGGAATGGAATCATCACGGTGAATACCGGTATAGGCTCATCCCATTCTGCGAAAAAGGGACGATTCCAATCCAGGTTCTCTTTGGTTAGGCGGGGAAACTCTTGGCTGGTTGCTTTGGCTGTTATCTTCTTCGATCGACCGTCGTATACGAATTTGGTCGCGGCCTGGGCGGTGCCAGGAACACCGCCGCAAGCCGACAAACCCAAAAGCGCGTCAGCTGCGTTTTTTTTTAGAGGAGAAACGCTAGCCGCCTCCGAATTCGCTACCTCAGTAATGTACACGACCTTAGGGCCGCCGCACAGCTACATACCAGTCATACGGCAGCATCTACACCCCGTACTACATCTTCAATCGCATGTTAACTGCGACGGTGACCGCTGGCGGCAGCCCTGTCACGCTGTCGAACACGGTCTACGACGCCACCTGTGGAGGCGCCGGCATGACGACCAGCAGCGCCACCAACAATCACGACCCCGCCTACACCGCTTCTGGTGGGCCGCCTCGAGGCAACCCCTGGGCGGTCAGCGGGCTGAATGGCTCCGACACTGTATGCACTGCGTACGATTCCGCCGGAGTCCCCTGGGTCACCGAGAACGCCAGCGGCCAATCGGTGAGCCTCCAGACCGACTCTACCACCAACTATTCCTTGCCCACCGTCATCCAGCCGAACGGCAACAGCGGCATGGAGACCACGGCGACGTACGCCAGCTCGTGGTCTCCCATGTCCATGAAGGGGCCGAATGGCGATCAGGGAACCACCACCTACGATTCTTACGGCCGGCCCTCGCAAACGACGATCCCGGACGGCGCCGTTACCACCTACACGTATACTTACAGCGCCAACGCCTCTACCCAGACAGCCACCGTCGACGGCCGATGGCAGACCACTACCCTCGACGGCTTCGGACGGACCATCCAGGTCCAGAAAGGCAACGGCAGCACCGTGGTCTCCACCGTCCAGACACAATATGCCGCTTGCGCCTGCTCGCCTCTGGGCAAGATGTCGGCCGTGTCGCAACCGTATGCTCCAAACGCAACCGTCTATTGGACGACTTACACCTACGACGGCGCCGGGCGCACCCTGACGGTCACCGCCCCGGACGGCGCCAGCGCCACCAGCTACATCTATACAGGCAACAGCACCAAAGTCACCGACCCCGCCGGGAGTTGGAAGACGTCCACGGTGGACGCCTATGGCAACCTGATCCTGGTGACCGAGCCTAATCCGGCCGGGGGCACGTTTGCCACAACCTACACCTACACCCCGGTAAACCAGCTCACCATTGTCTCCATAGTCCGCGGCAATGTCACGGAAACGCGGACCTACGTCTACAACGGGTCCGACCTGATGAGCGCCACTAACCCGGAAAACGGCACCGTGACTTACACCTACGACCTGTCCCACCACGTCCTCACCCGCACCGACGCGCTCGGGCAGCAGACGGTGTACAGCTACGACTCTTACGGGCGCCTGAGCGAAGTGCAGTACTACCCGAGCCGGTCGCCATACGACGGGACGCTCGCAGACACCATCGAGCAAGTGAACTATTCCTACGACGCCGGCCAATATGGGATCGGGCGGCTAACCAGCGTGACCTTCGACGGCGGCGTGAAGGACAGCCTCTACGATGCCCACGCCTACACTTACGCCTACACTTACAGTCAGGCAGGCCGGGTGACCAATCAGACCGTGACCCTGCAGGTGGCCACCGGGACCAACTTCAACAACCTGCCGCCGGTTAACCCACCCATTGCCACCTTTACGGTAGGATATCAGTGGGACGATGAGGGAAGAATGACCGCGATGCAGTCCCCGACGGTGACCATGTCGTCGTATTCCAGCTACCCCAATCCACTGGTGATGCCGACGATGGGGTACCAATACGATATCAACGGGCGCATGACCGAAATGACTTCGAACGGCAACGCATTCGCCACCGCGAGCTACACGGCGGCGGGACAACTGTACCAACTGTCGTACGGAGGAATGACGGAGACGCGAACGTACAACCCCATGATGCAGTTGATTACCCAGTCGGTGCCGGGCTACCTGAACATGACGTATAACTACTCGACCACCGGGCAAAACAACGGGCGGATTACGAGCTCCGTGGATGGCATCGCCGGCGAGAATACGGCGTACACCTACGATCTGTTGAATCGGCTGACGTCCGCCTCGAACTCGCTGTGGAGCCAGAGCTATACCTACGACGGGTTTGGAAATCTGCTGACGAAGTCTCAGGCCAATGGCTCGCCGAACCCTTCGCCGTCAACGAGCGCATCCTATAACGCCAATAATCAGCAGGTGGGGTACAACTACGATGCAAACGGCAATATAAGCGGCGCAAATAACATGACGTTCGGGTACACGGTGGAGAATAAGTTGAACTCCGAGACTACGAGCGCCTGGCCCTATGCCCAAAGCCTATACGCCTACGACCCGTGGGGCAAGCGGGTCATGAAGGAGACCAACCCGGACCCCAACAACTATGAAGGTGAGTACAATCCGCTCTGGGAATTTTATTTCTACTCGATCACGGGCCAGCGGCTGGTGACGATGGACTGCAACAATCCGA
>CAZARO010000274.1:0-6851 GCA_964487165.1 uncultured Solibacteraceae bacterium
AGTCGTTGCAAAACGTGAGGCGTCCATCGGCATCGGTGATCAGGGCGGACAACTGCACGTTTTCGAGCAGACCGCGGAAGCGCCGCTCGGATTCTCGCAGGGCATCTTCGGTGGCCTTACGCTCGGTAATGTCGCGCTCGCTGCCCTGCACGCCGACCTGCCGGCCGGCTTCATCCAGGATGGGCCCCCAGGTGGCGGCGGCCCACTTGACGATGCCGTCTTTGGTCACCAGGCGGTACTCCTCTTCGCGGAAAGAACTCCCCCGATAGATACCCTCCCAGTGAGCGTGCATGCGGACGCGGTCGTCAGGATGGATCCAATCGATAAAGCCTTCCTTCTCCATTTCGGCCACCGGGTAGCCCGTCAGGTTTTGAACCGCCGGGTTGGCATAAATGAGCTTGCGATTCATGTCATAGGCCAGCACCATTTCGGTGAGATTGTTGGCCATGAGCCGGAGTTTTTGTTCCGTGCCGTGCTGGGCGCGCTCGGCGGCCATGGCCCGCTCCCGTTCGCGGTGGATACGCAGCGCCTGCCACAGCGTGAGGGCCAGCAGGAAAGCGAAGAGGGCGATCCCCATTTTGAGCCGCGCCTCGCGCCGGCTGGCATTCAACAATTCCTGCACGGATTGCAGATGAAGCCCCGACATGTAGCCCCACTGGCCCAGCGCGCCTTCGAGATTACCCTCCGCGGCCATCACCCCGATCTCGTCGCGGATGGCATCGGCCGCCGCGCTGGCCGCAAAGATCGAGCCTACTCCCAGCCGCGATCGCTTGTTCGGCACGGTGATCCAGCGGAGCGGGACGTTGGCGCAGGAACCTCCCGACAACAATGTCTCGACGGCGTTGTATTCCTCCAGCAGAGCTGCATCGGCACGGCCCTGGCAGACCTGGCTGACCGCATCGCGAACGGTGGGCGCGGGCAAGAGACGGGCATCCGGAAGGGCGGCGTGCATCCAGCGGAGATTGATCGGCAGGTCCTGGAAGCTGATGGCGGCCCGCGCCAGGTCGGAAGCGCGTTTCGGCCGGCTGGCTGACGGGACCAGCAGACAGAGTTCGGTTTCGAGGAAGGCGTCGGTGATGTGAAAGAGCTTGCTCCGCTCCGGGGTCAAGGTGACGAAGGGCCAAAGGTCCACCGCATTGCCGAGCAGGGCGGCCTCGGGCCCCTCGGGTTTCGGAACCCACTGGAGCCGGATGCCGCGGCGGCGCGCGGCTTCGCGCACCAGATCGATGGCCAGCCCGGAAGGCTGCCCGTCATCGCCGGCGGTCTGGAACGGTGGATCCGCCTGCCAACCGATGCGGTAGATGCGGCTGGTGACGCGGGCACGGCCCAGGAACTGCCAGCCGTAAACGGCCAGCGTGGAGAGAAGCAGTGCCGCGGCCGTCAGCAGGATAGGTTTGCGCCAGAGGGACAGTCGAAGGTCTCCACGAGCCGGATTCAGAAAACATTATCGCAGCATCCGGGAGCGGCGGCGCAGGAAGCGTTACTGCGCCGCGACCGCGGGAGCGGTGGCCGTTCTAACCCGCCATCCCCGCGAGCACGCCTTTCATGTAGCCGAAGGAATGCAGCATCCCGGCCAGCGGATCGTCGGAGCTGATCTCGTACTCCAGGTTCACAGAGCCGCGGTAACCCACCTTGTGCAGCTGTTTGAAAATCGCCACTACCGGCATGACGCCCTGGCCCACATCGCACTGGCTGTCCTTGTCCTTGCCATTCTTCAAATCCTTGAAGTGCATGTCCAGAAGGCGTGGGCCGGCGTTCGCAATCTCCTCCACCACGTCCGCACCGGCGCGCATGGAGTGGCCTACGTCCATGCACAGCCCCATGCGCGGATCCATTCCCTTTACCGCATCCAGCACCACTTTCGGGGTGGGGAAATTCGCGTCCTCCGGTCCATGCGTGTGGATGGCGATCTTGATATCGAACTCGTTGGCGAGCTTCTCGATGGCGCCCAGGTTTTCGTGCAGCGGCGCGGCCACCAGCATCGGCATGCCGCACTCCTTGGCATACACGAAGTATTTGCGGAGATCGGCCGGATCGCTGGACTTCAGATCGGTATTGCCGCCGCTCAGGATAGTCAGCCCGGCGTCCGTAAACTCCTTTACGGCCTTAGTGATTTCGGCCGGTGTCAAGGTGTAGGCCAAATGAAAGTCCTTGACGCTCACTTGCGTAACGCCCATGCGCTTGATCATGCGGATGGCCAATCCGCGCTGGAACTCGCGCAGGGAATAGGTTGCCACTCCAATCTGAAAACCGGCCGCCGCGGGGGCGGCTTCGCTGACTGCGGGGCTCACTGCGGAACTGGCCGCCAGCGCTCCGACACTGGAAATCATCTGTCGACGCGTCATAATTATGCCTCTCGTAAAGAAGGGGCCGGACTCACTGAGCCGGCCCCTTCTTCGGTTATACCAGACGTCCTCGCGCTGGCGGTTAGAACGTTACTTTGGCGCCCAACTGCAGGGCCCTTCCACCACCGGTGCCGTTGACTCCCGTACCGCTGCCCAGAGTGCCCGTCACGTAGCCGTAAGACGAGCTGGTGATGGAGGTTTGGGGGTTGCTGAACTGCGGGGTATTGGTGAAGTTGAAGGATTCGGCGCGGAGTTCGATGTTGTAGCGCTCGCCAATCTTGAAGTTCTTGAAGAGCGACAGATTCACCGTGAACAGACCGGGGCCGCTGAAGATGTTGCGTCCGCTGGAGCCGAATATACCCGCTCCCGTAGGCTGGGTGAAGCTCGACGTGCTGAACCAGGGATTACCCACGTTGATGCCGTGCAGGATCTGCAAGGGTCCCACCTGGTTAGCGGTTTGGTTTTCGCCCGGCGTATTGAGTGCGCTGCCGCTGGCACCAACCAGTCCGATTGGCGTTCCGGTCAACGCTGTGATGGTACCGGCGATTTGCCAGTTCCCCAGGATCGGGGCGATCACGCCGCTGTGCAGCCACGGCTTGCCCACGCCCCACGGCAACTGATAGACCAGGCTCTGGGTATAGTTGAGGGTGCGGTCGAAATCGGCACGGGCGTAGTTGCGTTTCTGATCGATCAGCCACTCCAGATTGCCGTCGTCGCCGGTCTGATAATCCATAGCCTTGCCCCAGGTAAACGACGTCAGGATGGTGAAGCCGCCGAAGCGCCGGTCGAGTTTCGCCTGCAGCGAATTGTAGCTGGAAGAATATCCCGCCCAGTATAGAGTGGTGCTGGCCGTCTTGCCGTAGAGGGCTTCCAGCGGCTGGCTGGCGGTACCTCCGCCCAGCTGACTCATGGGATTGTTGATGTTTATATTGGCGACCGTATCCACACCGTGCAGGCCGACGTAAGCAACATCCAGCACCAGTTTCAGCGGCAAGCTTTGCTGAATGGCGAAATTCCAGCTCTCAGTGTACGGGTTCTTGAAGTTCTGGTTGATGATGAACATGCTCTGGCTCAGCAGCGAGCCCCCGGCCGAGAGGATCCCGTTGGAGGGAACCGACACCGGCACCGGCGCCGGGAAACCCTGCTGGAAGCTGGCCGGTTGGCCGTTCGGCAGCAGCGCCACCGCGTAGCCGTCGCCCACGTTGTTGTAGTTGTTGTTGGAGCGTTCGGGGTAATTGTAGGCGTAAGTATTGTCCGGGAAGGGCGTGAAGCTGGTGCCGAAACCGGCGCGGATCACGGTCTTTTCCGTCAGCCGGTAGGCCAATCCGACGCGCGGCGCGAAGTAGTTGTAGCGCGTTTTCATGCCCAGGTTGGAAGGATTGCCGCCGACGCCTGCGATCACCAGAGTGTTATTGTTGGCATCGTAGTTCGAGAAGAGACCGGGGAACGGCGGGGTGGCGGGGGGATAGAATTCCCAGCGCACTCCCAGATTCAGCGTGAGTTTCGGGGAAACCTGCCATGTGTCGCCGGCATAGGAGAAGAACTCCCAGGCGCGCAAACCGGGGAAGTAGGTGTTGACGTCGCGCCCCAGCGAGTACGGCACATCCAGCAGGAAGCTGGCAACGTCGTTCCACACCCCCAATTTGGTTTGCGGGTTACAAGCGTTAGCTAGCCCGGTAGTGGAGTTAACGGTGGTGGGAACGCAGTTCTCGGTTTGCTCGTTGCCGAAATCGTAGATTCCGCGCGCGCCATATGTCTGGTCCTGTAGCAGATTGTCCCGCACCCGCTTCAGATCGATTCCCCACTTGATAGTGTGGTTGCGCATGGTCTTGGTCCAGGAATTGACGAAGTCCACGTTGGCTTCCGACCGTACCCAGGGCAGACTGGCGGAATAGCCCGTCATCGGCGAAGAGATGCCATCGCCCAGTGAAGTGCTGAGGAAGCCGCTGGTGAACGGGCTGATATTCACGCCCGGGACGCCGATAGCGGTGGAGTCGTTCTGGCCGTAATCGGAGCTCTGCGCAATGTTGTTGTAGTACGCAATGCCCAGGCGGAAATTGGCCACCAAGGTGGGACTAAAGATGCGGTCGTAATTGAGACCGGTGCTATAGGTTCTCTGCAGGCCCGTGCCCATGAAGGCGCCGCCAGGGCCATCGCCGCCGGCGTAGCCGAACAGGGGAGCCTGGAATACCACCGGCCGCGAGAAGCTGAAGCGCTCGCTCAAACGATCCTTATCGGTGATGTTGTAATCCAGCTTTTCGTCTACCGAATCGGTGGTCTTCTGGTACGGCAACAGCGCGAAGTAGTTGTTGGTTACGCTGTTTATGTTGTAGCTCTCATTGGTTCCGGGGATCAGATTCAGGATTGCCGCCGAGACCGTATTGATTCGCGTAGTGGGGATGATGTTGCCCGGA
The DNA here is from genome assembly GCA_964487165.1 of uncultured Solibacteraceae bacterium. Taxonomy (GTDB): domain Bacteria; phylum Acidobacteriota; class Terriglobia; order Bryobacterales; family Bryobacteraceae; genus PALSA-129. The sequence continues at coordinate 4,760 of CAZARO010000274.1, forward strand.
AACGGCGTACGCCCCGTGCCGTCGAGGGGATTGCCGCTGGAGGGGTCGTAAACCGGATAGGCGGCCGAACTCAGGTTGCCGGTGCGCCACGGGTTCGGGGGAATGGTTACCAGGTTGGTGTTGGCTTCGTGGTCCATCACCCGCAGGTAATCGCCGAAAATAAACATCTTGTTTTTCTTGATGGGCCCGGCAAGATTGCCGCCCACGTAGTTGTAAGCCAGGTGGCCCACCGAGGGGTTGAAGAACGAACGGGCGTCCAGGTCGCTGTTCTGTAAGAATTCGTACGCCGCGCCGTGGATCTGGTTGGTGCCCGATTTCATGATCACGTTGACGATTGCGCCGGTGGCGCGCCCTAGTTCCGGATCGTGATCCGTCAAGGAAATGTCTACCGTCTGGAGGGCTTCAATCGGCGGGACGTAGATCTGCAGCAGGCCGGTACGCTCATTGTCGTCCGTGCCCTCGATCATGAAGTTGTTGCCCTGGCGCATCTGGCCGTTGACTTCGGTTTGCAGGGAGCTTCCCGCGTTGAAGAACTGCGAATGCTGCTCCTGCACGGGAGCCACTCCCGGCGCCAGATTCAACAAGCTCTGAAAATTGCGGTTCGAACTGATGAGCGGGACGTTGGCCAGCATGTCCCTTTCAATCTTTTCGCCCGTCGAGGAAGTGTCGGTTTGCAGCAGCGGTGGCGCGCCAGTCACTTCAATGGTGTCGGTGACGGCGCCAGGCTGCAACTGGACGTCGACGCGGACGGTGGTGTCCACGATGAGCGTGACATCCTTGCGGGCCTCTCTCTTGAAGCCTTTGGACTCGACATCAACCTCGTAGATGCCGGGCTTGAGTTCCGAAACCACCCAGTTACCGCTCTCGTTCGTCTGCGCGGTGCGAGAGACGCCGGTCTGGGTTTCCCGGAGGGTAACGGTGGCGCTCGGCACGGTAGCTCCGGTGGCGTCCGTCACGGTCCCCAGCAACTTGGCACTTACCGCCTGTGACCAGCCGGTGACCGCGGTTGCTGCTATTAAGAGGAGAAAGCACAGCACGCCAGGCAGGCCGGGAAGGGCTCCGTTTTCCCTTGGCTTGCTTCCTGACGCTTCAACAGGAATCGAACTATGACAAAACATGGTCGTTAGCTCCTTTTCCAAAGCGAGATGCTAGCTTCGATCCAGCTTTTTTGAGACACAGTCCACACCGACCCGTGTCGTACCGGATTCAGGATATACCTGTCCGCCACTACTGAAAAGGAAATTCGCCGTAATTTCACGTTAACGGTGAAGGAAATTACTCTAAATGAGACGATTAATTCGGAATATGGAAGGATCTTGCCCGCTATATTCAGAATGACATAGAGCTGGGCTCCTACCTTCGCGAGTTACTTCATCTCCGCCTGAAGCTTCTGCACCATCTGCCGGATTTCGGGGTCGGGCTGAATGCGGTCGGCGGCTTCCAGATGGGCGATGGCCTCGGGGATGCGGCCCGGCAGTTGGGATAGCGCCACTCCCAGGTTCACGTGCGCGTCGGCGTAGTTCTGGTCGATGCGCAGCGCGGCTTCGAAATGGCCAATCGCCTCCGGCAGCCGGCCGGGTTCCTGCGATAGTACAACCCCCAAATTATTGTGGGCTTCGGGATAGTCCGGCCGGGCGCGCAGCGCGGCTTCCAGGTGGGCGATGGCTTCGACCCTCCGTCCAGCTTTCGCCAACCCCAGGCCCTGGTTGTACTCCGCTTCCGCCAGGTTGCGGCGCGCGTCGGCGTAATCCGGATCGAGGCGCAGCGCGGCCTGATACTCCGAAATCGCTTCGTTCCACTCGCCGAGCTGAGCGTAGGCGCTGGCGAGATTGTTGTGCGGGATGGCCTGTTCCGGGTCGATGGCGAGAGCGGCGCGGAATTCGGCCATGGCGTCGGGCACCCGGCCCAGCTTCGCGAAGGCGCTTCCCAGGTCGGTGTGGGCGCGTAGATAATCGGGTTTGATCCGCAGCGCCGCCTGGAACTGGGTGACGGCCTGGTTCACGCCATCGGGCATTTCGGCCAGCGCCACCCCCAGGTTGTGATGGGCCAGATAATTTCCCTCGGTCACCTCCAGCGCGTGCTGAAAAAGCGC
>CAZARO010000275.1:0-6826 GCA_964487165.1 uncultured Solibacteraceae bacterium
GCGGCGTGGCGAAGTCCGCGACCAGTACTTTCAGATCATGAAGGAGCAGTTCGCGGCGACCGCCGAAAAATTTCCCGAGTTCGACGTGGTTGCGGTCTGGCGCGAATTTTTACGCCGCAACGCTACCGACTACACGCGGTCACTGGGTCCGGAAAAGCTCCAGCAGATGCCGCTGTTCCTGGCGGAACTGCAACGCGGGATCTCGCGCAAGCGCCTGGTGGCGTTTCCACAAACGCACGAGATTCTGGCGCAGCTCAAAACGAACTTTTGCCTGGCGGTGGTTTCCGACGCGCAGAGTGCGTATGCCGTGCCGGAGCTTCGGCGTGCCGGCCTGGCCGATTACTTTGCCCCCATCGTCATTTCCGGCGACTACGGTTTTCGCAAGCCTGACCCCCGGCTGTTTCAAGCCGCCTTGAACAACCTGGGGATCGGTCCGGAAGAAGCGATTTTTATCGGCAACGACCCCTTCCGGGACATTTGCGGAGCGCGGCAGGTGGGGATGAAGACGATTCAGTTCTGCCCCAACGGCAACCCCAACAGCAAGCCTGGCGGGTCTCCGGAGACAGTGCCCGACTATCTTCTGTATCAGTATGCCGACCTCCCGCGCGCCATCGAGTTCCTCGACGGGGGATAGCGCCCGACCCGCCGTCCCACCGAAACCACTCTCCGAACCGTCTGATATCTTGGTGTAAGCCATGCAATCGCCAGGCGTCCCCATCGCGCAAGCCAACCCCGTCCGCGTGCTGGTCTGCGACGATCAGCCGGACGTATTGGAAGCCTTGCGGTTGCTGCTCAAGGGCCAGGGCTGCCAGGCGGTTACCGTGGATTCCCCGGGCGCGCTGCTGCGCACCGTGCGGGGCGAGTCCTTCGACCTGATTCTGGCGGACCTGAACTACACGCGCGACACTACCTCCGGCACGGAAGGGCTCGATCTGCTGGCCAGCCTGGAGGCGCAGGGCAACGCCACCCCGGTAGTGGTGATGACCGCCTGGGGCAGCGTCGAGGTCGCCGTCGAAGCCATGCGCCGGGGCGCTTGCGACTTCATCCAGAAGCCCTGGGATAACGACCGCGTCATCGCCGTGGTGCGCAAACAAGCCGAGTCGGTGCGCCGCCGGAAGTCCGAGCTGGAGATCGCCGCCAACGTCCAGCAGCAGCTCTTCCCGCACCAGGTACACAACCTGACCACCATCGATTACGACGGCCACTGTGTGGCGGCCCGCGAAGTAGGCGGCGACTACTACGATTTTCTCGACGCCGGCGACAGCACCGTCGGCTTCGTCCTGGGAGATGTCTCCGGCAAGGGCGTTCCAGCGGCCCTGCTGATGGCCAATCTGCAGGCCTGTTTCCGCAGCCAGGAACCCCACGCGCTCCTGCAACCCGCGCACATGCTGGAGACCGTCAACCGCCACTTCTTCGATTCCACCACCGCGGAGCGCTTCGCCACCCTGTTTTTCGGCATCTATGACGACCGCACCCGCGGGCTTCGCTACGTGAATTGCGGACACGTAGCGCCGCTGCTGCTGCGCGCGTCGGGCGACCTGGAGACGCTGGACCCTACCGCCACGCCGATCGGCGCGTTTCGACAATGGAGTTGCATCGAGCGCGAGACGTGTGTGCGCCCCGGCGATACGCTGTTGATTTATTCCGACGGCGTTACCGAGGCGGAAGCGCCATCGGGCGAGGAGTTCGGGGACGAACGGCTGGTGCGCTGCCTGCGCGACAGCCGCGGGCAGGATCCGCGCTCTCTGGTGCATCGCATTGTGGAAAGCGTGACCGAGTTCAGCCACGGCTCGCGTTATGACGATGTCACCGTGGTTGCGATTTCCGGGACGGCCGCGGCTAGCTCGTAAGCACAGGGCGTCCCACCTGGGACAGCCAATCGTGTCTGCAAGCCTCCTTTGAGGCGGCCGTATGCCATCCAGGATGCCACCCTGCGCCCGATCGGCAATCGGCCTTCCGCTGTATCAGTGGTGCGGGCCGGGCGGGTTGCCAGGGGTACCCTCCGGGTTCCGCAGGTTGACACAGCTTACTTCCTCACCAGCCTGATCTCGAAGACTTTCGGCCAGCATTTTCCCGTGACGAACAGGCGATCGTGCGCGGCGTCGTAAGCGATGCCGTTCAGCACGTCGGCGGCGGCCTGATCGGGGTCGATGTCGCCGGGTTTCAGCAGTCCGGTAAGATCGATCCACCCGACTACCTTGCCGCTCTTCGGGTCAATGCGCGCGATGCGGTTGGTCTCCCAGATGTTGGCGAAGATCTCGCCCTTCACCCATTCGAGTTCGTTGAGCTTTTCGACCGGACGGCCTTCGTCGGTAACGGTGATGCGGCCGGTCTCCTTGAGAGTCTCCGGATCCCAGATGCGGATCTGCGCGCTACCGTCGTCCATGTAAATCTGCCTGCCGTCGGTGGTGAGGGCCCAACCCTCGCCGGGGTAATGAAACTCACCCTTTACCGCGAAGGTGGCGAAATCGTAAATGAATCCGACTCCGGTCTGCCAGGTGAGCTGGTACAGCTTGTCGTTCCATTTGACGATTCCCTCGCCGAAATACTCGGCCGGCAGCAGGTGCAACTGGAGCAGGTCCCCGGTCTCGAGCTTCACCTTGCGGACGGATGACTCCCGGGTTCGCCCGGTGCTCTCATAGAGGAAGCCGTTGAGGTAGAACAAGCCCTCGGTGAAGGCGCGGCGATCGTGCGGAAAGGTGTGGACCACCTGGTAACCGTACTCAGGGACACCGGCCGCGAGCGCCTGGCTGGCGGCCAATACCGCCAGGGCCGCCGCTGCCATGGGCGCGCGCATGCCCGTCAGCGGGTCCCCTTCTTCACCAGCTTGATCTCGAAGAGTTTCGGCCAGAGCTTGCCGGTGACGAACAGGCGATCGTGCGCGGAATCGTACGCGATGCCGTTGAGCACCTCGGGCGCGTCACGCGGGTCCACCCCCTCGCTGTCGCGGGGACTGAGCAGGCCGGTGAGGTCGATCCATCCCACCACGTGGCCGGTCTTGGGATCGATGCGCGCGATCCTATTGGTCTGCCAGATATTGGCGTAGATCTCGCCTTTGACCCATTCGAGCTCGTTCAAATTCTCCACCGGCCGCCCCTCGTCGGTGACCTGGATCACGCCGGTTTCCTTGAGCGTATCGGGATCCCAGATGCGGATTTCCGGGTTGCTCACCTCGGCATTCACATTGCGCGAGCCATCCATGTAAATCAGTTTGCCGTCGGTGGTGAAGGCCCACCCCTGGCCGGAATAATGGAAGTCGCCGGTCTTGCGGAGAGTGTCGAAATCGTAAATGAACCCGATCTCGGTTTTGTAAGTCATCTGATACAGCTTGTCTTTCCACTTCACGATGCCTTCGCCGAAGTAGGCCTCGGGAAGCTCCTGCTGCTGCAGCACCTCGCCGGTTTCGAGCTTCACCTTGCGAACCGAAGACCGGCCTTCGAGTCCGGTGGCTTCATAAAGGAAGCCATTCAGGTAGAACAACCCCTCGGTGAAAGCGGTGCGGTCGTGGGGATACACGTGGACCACATCGTACCCGTACTCGGGAACACCGGCTTGCGATGCCGGTCCGCAGGCGCAGGCCGCGAACGCCGCCACCACGATCAAAGTGCGCATACTTTGATTAGAGTACCAGGAAAGCCGGAGGCCTAAGTGGGGCATAGCCACAAGGAAAAGAATATTCACCACAGAGACGCAGAGACACGGAGGAAAACAAAGTCAAAACCGGAGGGCACAGAGGTGGCAGAGGTCACGGAGGCGCGATCTGCCGGGATCAGCGTCTCAGCGGCTTCGTTTTCGTGAGAAACGTCGCCGCCTGCAAAGATTCGGGCCGTTAGTAGTACGCAAGACCGGCAGTTGCGTGAACCTGTCCTGCTTCTGACTCCTGACTTCTGTCTCCCAAATCCTGAAAGGATTTCAAGGGCGGCGCCCTTGCTTTAGGTGTACAATCCGAGTTCATGCACGTACCGCTGACACCTATCCGCTGCCTGTACCGGGCTGTCGACCTCTTTTCCAAGAAGGTTGGAGTTGTAGACGGCGCCCTCCGCCTGACCTACGGGGAGTTCGGCGAACGCTGCGAGCGGTTGGCGGCCGGCCTGCTCGCCCTCGGGATACAGCCCGGCGACCGGGTGGCGTACCTCAGCTTCAACAATCACCAACTCCTCGAAGGCTATTTCGGAGTCTTGCTGGCCGGGGCCATCGTCATGCCCATCAACGTCCGCCTCACCGCCTCCGAGATGGCCGGGATCGTGCAGCACGCCGAACCGCGCGTGCTCATCTTCGAGACCGACTTCCAGCCGATGGTGGATGCCTTGGCCAACGCCTGCCCGTCCCTGGAATACGCGGTCGAAATCGGCCAGCAATACGAGAACCTGCTGGCGCGCGGACGCGTCGAGCGGCTCGACCCCTTTTCCATCGACGAAAATTCGATCGCCGAGCTTTTCTATACTTCCGGCTCCACGGGCACGCCCAAAGGCGTGATGCTCTCGCACCGCACCACCTATCTGCACACCCTGTACGTGGCCAACATTTTCTGCCGCGACGACAACGGCGTGGAGCTGCATACCATTCCGCTGTTCCACGCCAACGGCTGGGGCCGTCCGCAGGCCTGCACCATGATGGGGATGCGCCAGGTGATGGTCCGCAAGTTCGACTCCGCCCAGGTGCTGCGGCTCATCGAGCAGGAGCAAGCCACCGGCATGTCGCTGGTGCCCACCATGGCGAACATGCTGCTGAACTGCCCGGACCTGGGGCGCTACGACACTTCGAGCCTGCAGTCCATCATGACCGGTGGCGCGGCATCGTCGCCGGAGCTGGTGGAGCGCATGGAGCGGGCCCTCAAATGCCGCTGCGAAGCCGGATACGGGCTCACCGAAACCAGCCCCGTGGCGACCTCGGCGCGCAAGAAATCCACTGTCACCTATGCCGACGAGACCGACCGTCTGCGCCGCCAGGCGATGACCGGATGGCCCATGCCGGGCTGCGAAATCCGCGTGGTGGACGCGCAGATGAACGAAGTGCCGCGCGATATGGAGAGCATCGGCGAAATCGTGATTCGCGGCGATATCGTGATGGATGGATATTACAAGGAGCCGCAAGCCACCGAAGCCGTCATGTGCGGGGGCTGGCTGCGCACCGGCGACATGGCCGTGTGGGACGAAGAGAACTACATCTCCATCGTGGACCGCAAGAAGGACATCATCATCAGCGGCGGGGAGAACATCTCGTCCATCGAAGTGGAGCGCGCCATCGCCGCACACCCCTCGGTGCTGGAATGCGCCGTGGTGTCAGAGCCCGACGATGTCTGGGGCGAAGTGCCGGCCGCCTGGGTGGTGCGGAAGCCCGGCATTCCGCTGGAAGAAGCCGAAATCTGGGAGTTCCTGAAAGCTCGCCTGGCGAGATTCAAGATGCCGCGCCACCTGCATTTTTTGGACGAGCCTTTACCCAAGACCGGGACCGGCAAGATTCTCAAGCGTGAGCTTCGGGAGACGCTGTGGGCCGGCAAAGAACGGCGCATACAAGGATAATCGCCTTATGTGGCAACCCAACTACACACCGCTCGCCGGCAGTCTGCCGCTCTCCGCGCTGGTGGCGGCGCTTCCCATTCTGGCCCTGCTGTTGCTGCTGGGGGTGATGCGCAAACCGGCGTGGATCGCCTCGCTCATCGGCCTGGGCACGGCCATGCTGATGGCCGCGCTGGTATATGGAATGCCCGCCGGGCGCCTGTTGGGCGCGGTCACCAACGGCGCGGCGTTCGGATTGTTTCCCATCGGGTGGGTGGTTTTCTCCGCCATCCTGCTCTACCGCGTGACGGTAGAGAGCGGCAAATTCGAAGTCCTGAAAGATTCCGTCGGCAATCTTACCGCCGATCCGCGCCTGCAAGCGTTGCTGATCGCGTTCGCGTTCGGGGCGTTTATAGAAGGCGCGGCGGGCTTCGGAACTCCCGTGGCGGTGGCCGGCGCCATGCTGGCCGGCCTGGGAGTGGCGCCGTTTCGCGCGGCGGCCATCTGCCTGCTGGCCAATACCGCGCCCGTGGCCTTCGGCTCCATCGCCATCCCCATCACCACGCTGGCCGCCACCACCGGACTTCCGTTCGACCGGCTGAGCGCGGGTATCGGGCGCATCTGCGCACCGGTCTCCCTGATTGTGCCGGCGTACCTGATTGTGGTGATGTTCGGATGGAGCGGATTGCGCGAGGTTGTTCCGGCGGTTGCGTTGTGCGGCGTGGTTTTCGCCGGCACGCAGTTTACGGTTTCGAACTTCCTCAACGCGCAGCTCACCGACATCCTGTCTTCGCTGGCTGCCATGGCGGCGCTGGTGCTGTTGGTCAAGCTCACCGGCCGCGGCGGGCGGCCCGCGCATGCCCCGCATCATAAGGGCGTATTCAGTGCCTGGGCGCCGTACCTTCTGCTGGTGATTTTCGTTCTGCTGTGGGGCTACGCTCCCATTCAGAAGTGGCTGGACCATTTCTCGCTCCTGATTCACTGGCCCGGATTGCCGGCGAAGACCGCTCCGTACAAATTGGGATGGGCTTCGGCATCGGGCACCGCCTGTCTGCTGGCGGCGCTGTGTGGGGCGGTGGTGGTGGGGTTGAGTCCCGGGCAATTCCTGCGGGTGCTGGGCCACACGCTCAAGCAACTGGCGCTGGCCGAGTTGACGCTGGCGGTAGTGCTGGGGCTGGCGTACCTGATGAATTTCTCCGGGGCCACCACTACGTTGGGGCTGGCGTTCGCGGCCACCGGCGCGGTGTTTCCCTTCGCCAGCGCGCTGCTGGGGTGGCTGGGCGTATTCCTCACCGGCAGCGACACCTCCGCCAACGCGCTGTTCGGCA
>CAZARO010000276.1:0-6820 GCA_964487165.1 uncultured Solibacteraceae bacterium
TCCCCCTCGATCTTCTTACGCAGGTGGCTGATGTGTACATCGAGCGAACGCTCGTATGGGGTAGAGCGCCTCTGGTGTACCGCGCTGGTCAATTCGTCGCGCGATACCGTGCGCCCCGCCGCGCGCACCAGAATTTCGAGAATGTCGAATTCCAGCGAAGTAAGCTCCAACGGCTCGTCACGCAGCCATGCCTGGCGGATCTGCGGATTCAATCGCACGCCGCCGGCCTCGATAATTTGTTGCGCAGTCCCCGCCTTTCCGGCGCGCCGCAGCACGGCGCGAATCCGCGCCAGCAGTTCCTCCGGGCCGAACGGTTTGGGAAGATAATCGTCCGCGCCCGAGTTCAACCCGGCCACGCGATCGCTCTCCGCCGTGCGCGCCGTCAGCATGATCACCGGCGTCTCGCTGCGCTTGCGAAGCTGCCGCAAAACCTCGAAGCCATCGAGCGAAGGCAGCATGACATCGAGAATAATCAGGTCGAACGCGCCATCGATGGAACGCGCCAGCCCCAGGCGCCCATCGTGGGCCGTTTCGATGCGGAAGCCCTGCTCCGCGAAGTAGTCCCGCATCAGGCAACACAGGTCGGTATCGTCTTCAATCAACAGGATCGATCGCGATGTCCGCTCCGCTTCTGGCATTTTGTTCCATCTTATTTTTACCGCAATTACAGACCGTTGACGACAATCTTTACAAAACTTAAGGCTCGCTTGCGGAATTGTACCGTCTACTGAAAGTATGCAAGTCAGACGTTTTCTGTTGGGCCTCCTCATTTCAGCACTCTTGATTACAGGCGCTTACACACAACCATCTTCCGGAACGGTAAAGGGAACTCTGACGGATGACTCGGGCGCGGTAATTCCCGCGGTCTCCGTTACGTTAAACGGCACTAGCGGCAACCACACCGTACAATCCCAATCCGACGGAGTTTACACATTTACCGGCATTGCGCCGGGAACTTACTCAGTCTCGGTTTCCATCCCCGGTTTCACGCCGTTCTCGCAGCCGGTTACGGTGAGCGCCGGAAATATAGCGCAGGTGCCCGTTCAGCTGTCGGTGCGCGCGGAAAAGCAGGAAGTGACCGTGGCGGCCGAAGCCGGCACCACCATCACCGTGCAACCGGACGACAACCAGACCGCCCTGGTGATGAAAGGGACGGACCTGGATGCGCTGCCCGACGATCCCGACGATCTACAGAGCGCCCTGCAGGCATTGGCCGGCGCCGGGGCCGGGCCTAATGGCGGACAGATTTACATCGATGGCTTTAGCGGCGGCCAATTGCCGCCCAAAGAATCCATCCGCGAAATCCGCATCAACCAGAATCCGTTTTCCGCCGAGTACGACCGGCTGGGCTTTGGCCGCATTGAAATCCTGACTAAGCCGGGAACAGATAAACTGCGCGGCATGGTGATGCTGAATGACGGCAACGGAATTTTCAACTCCCGAAACCCGTTCTCCAATAACAAGCCCGATTTCTCGACGCGTATGTGGTCGGGGAACTTAGGCGGCTCGATCAGTAAGAAAGCCTCCTTCTTTCTGGACTTTAACCGCCGCGACGTACAGAATAACGCCATCGTGGTGGCGCAGTATTTCAATCCACAGACGTTGACGCAATCGAATATCAACACGGCTGTAGTGTCGCCGAATTCCTTTATGATCATAGCCCCGCGCCTGGACTATGCCCTAAGCACCAATAACACCCTGACGGTGCGCGTGGAAGAGCGCCTGAATAACAGCCAGAATGCCGGTGTAGGTGCGACTAACTTACCGTCGCCTTATTCTCAACTGGCGTATAACAGCAGCGGAAACGCGCAAAACGTCATGGTGACGGAAAGTTCCATCCTGAGCTCCAAGGTAGTCAACGAAACCCGCTTCCAGTTTTACCGGAACTGGACTGCCTCCAACGGCAACGAACTGCCACAGATCAACGTAGCGGGGGCGTTCGTCACGGGCGGTAACGGATTGGGCGACACGCACGATCGTACCAAGCACTTCGAGCTGCAGAACAACACCTCGGTGGCGCACGGAGCGCACACCATCCGCTTTGGAGTGCGCGCGCGCCGCGACGGCGACCAGAGCAATCAGCCCGGCGGCTTCAATGGCAGTTTCACCTTTCTGGGTACCGCCAACCTTACCTCGTTGGCGCAGTATGAACAGAACGTGATCCTTTCCCAGCAAGGTTATAGCGAGGCGGAGATCCAGGACATGGGTTACGGACCTTCGCGCTTCACGATTCAGGCGGGACAAGCGTATATCAGCGACGAGCGCTATGACGTGTCGCCCTTCGTACAGGACGACTGGCGCGTGAGCCCTACTCTGACGTTGAGCCTGGGACTGAGGTACGAGATTCAAACTCTGGTGAGCGATTACCGCGATTGGGCCCCGCGTCTGGGCTTCGCCTGGGCGCCCGGACATGCGCGCAACGGTTCGCCCAAGACGGTGATCCGCGGCGGCTTCGGAATGTTCTACGATCGCATCGGCACGGGCCTGTTCGAAACTGCGGCCTTGAACAACGGCGTCAACCAGCTGCAGTACACGATTGAGAATCCCACTTTCTACCCCAACATCCCGGCGCTTTCTACTCTTAATCCCGGAGACAATACCATTTACAGAGTCGACCCCAAGCTGCGGGCCGATTACAGCATGCAAGGAGCACTGGGAGTGGAGCGGCAGTTACCGCGAAATACCACCGTGGCTCTCACTTACTCATACAATCGCAGCGTACATTTGGCACAGACCATCCCGATTAATACGCCCTTGCCCGGCACGTTCAATCCAGCTTCCAATCTTGGGCTAAGCGCGACGAACGGTGTGTTTCCTTATGGCTATTCGGCGGGAAACATCTTTGAAGACGAGTCCGGCGGATATATGCGCCAGCAGCTCCTGACGTTCAACTTCAACAAACGGTTCAACAGCCGGATCTCGCTCTTCGGCAATTACTCGCTCAACTACGCCAAAGACCTTCCCGGGTCGCCTACCGATCCTTACGATTACCGGCTGGATTGGGGCCGTTCGACGCTCGACCGGCGCAATAACCTGATTATTCTCGGCACCATTACGGCGCCGGCCAAACTCCGCGTGTCTCCCTTCTTCGTGGTGCGCTCGGGCCAGCCGTACGACGTTCTCGCGGGAGAGGATCTCTATGGCGATACCTTGACCAATGCGCGCGCGGAGTTCGCCTCATCGGCAACCTGCTCCACGGTGTCTCGTTCGACGGACACAGGCACGGTATGTTCGCCTTACGGTACCTTCACGTCGAGTTATAGCGTGACTAACCTGGCGAACCTGGTGCCGCGCAACTATCTCACCATGCCGGGCCTGGTCTCGGTAAACATGCGCGTGGAGCGTACCTTCGGATTCGGCGGCAAAGCCAAGAATGCGCAGACGGGGCAACCGGGCGGCGGAATGCCTTCGGCGGGCGTGATGGGCATGGCCGGCGGCGGACGGGGCGGCCCCGGCGGCGGTCCGGGCGGCGGTGGACCTCCCGGCGGCGGTTTCGGCGGGCCGATGGGGATGTTCGGCGGTGGTACGGAGCATCCGTATAACCTGACGTTTTCGCTCAACGTGGAGAACGTTTTCAATCACCTGAATCCGGGCGGGTATCAAGGTGTCGTCACCAGTCCGTACTTTCTGGAGGCGACGTCCGTCAACACCGGTTTCGGCGGAGGTGGTCCGGGCGGCGGACCGGGCGGGCCGGGTGGCAGCGCGGCCAACAATCGACGCGTGACGCTGGGCGTCCGCTTCAATTTCTAGGCAAGGGCGCCGCCCTTGAAATCCTTTCAGGATTTGGGAAGACAGAAGCGGCCCCTGCGGGGCCGGAGAAGTCTGACAGCCCCGGTGGGCTGTCGGAAGTCAGAATCGCGGCACGATCCTACTGCGTCCGTCGTGCCCCCGAGGCTGCTGCGGGTTCGGAGGATCACCCCGGAACTGGCGCGGAGCCACCAGTTTCCGCGCCCGAGGCCAAGTCGAAGACCATCAAGCCGTTGGCCGCGGGCGTGAGTACTATTTGGGTATTCCGCTCATGCGACGCGCTTGAAGTGCGTTTCCTCCGCGCGGTAGGTGTTTTCGCCGCTCAAAGCGGACACGACATTGCGCGCCAGACGGCGCCGACGGTCGATGCGGCGCAACTCCAGCCAGAGCGCCGTGGCAATCGCTATCACTCCCACCAGCAGCGCCGCAAATGCTTCGACGCGTGGTATCGCAAGCATGGGTAATCCCCTTTTCTTCGTACGGATCGATACTACGAAGATTGCTTCGGCCCTGCAATACCGAGCTTGGTCAGTAGCCCGCCGCCAGAATGTGGTATGACAGTACTGGAACGGCCAGTAGGATCGAGGCCCCCGGGGACGCCCTTTGAAGTACTCGCAGGACTGGTCGAACTCGCCAAAACTGCCGATCATGGCTTTAGTAGCCTATGGGCCGAACCGAAATCATCCACGGAGACCGCCGCAGCGACCGCCGCTATGAATATGAGATGGCGCTGGAATTCAGCTTCACGCAGGGCGGCGTCATGCAGTTCGGCTCAGGGCAGACGCTCGATTTGAGCCGCGGCGCGGTCCGTTTCCTGGCCGACAATCCGCCTCCCGACGGTGTGGAAGTGGAACTGCGCATCGCCTGGCCGTATCTCCTGCAAAATGTCTGCCCTCTGGAGCTGGTGGTACGCGGCACCACCACCACGACGAGCGAAAGAGGAACGGTCTTGTCCATGCGCCATTACGAGTTCCGGACCTGCGGCCAGCGGTCGTTCTTGCAAGCCGGAACCGGCGCGGCGGGCAGCAGCATTTTGGCGTGAGTGGTAACCCGCTCCGGAAACCGCTGAACAGGCAGGGAAGCGCCGATTACCAATCGCCATCCTGCCCAAGCAAGGGCTCCGCTCGTGAATCGCGGGCTGAAGCCCGCGCCTGGCCCCCGTGGACGCGAACACGTCGAAACCCCCGCTGGGATCGGAGACGCTTTGCACTGTCGCGGCCTAAGACTATGGCAACCCGCCTCGTCTCACGCTCTCAAATGGCCAATCTCCAGTCGCGGGCTGAAGCCCGCGCCACCTGGTGGGGTGGGCTTCAGCCCGCCAGTTAGGCCACACATGGCCAAGCACCATGTTTTGGAGCCTGCTTCTAATGGAACGGCAACGCGGCCAGAATCTGGCGGACGTACTGCATAGTTTCCGGGATGGCCGGGACCTCGCCGGCGGCGTCCACCTTCGCGGGTCCGGCGTTGTACGCTCCCAGCGCCTTGGGAACGTCGCCGCCGTATTTGGTCAGCAACTGCTTCAGGAATCGGGCCCCGGCATCCAGGTTGCTCGCCGCATCGAATGGATCTTGAATACCGAATTGCTCCGCGGTGGCGGGCATCAACTGCATCAGTCCCATGGCGCCTTTGGACGATACGGCGCACGGGCGGAAGCCGGATTCATGCTTCATGACGGTGCGCAGAAGGTCGGCGTTCAGGCCGTCGCGCTCAGCCGTATCTCCTACCAGGGAATCCACTTGCCTGGAGGGCAAGGGGTCGCATTCGGGGACCATAGGCATGCCCGGCGGCATTACCGCGGGCATGGCCACGGTGCCCGTCACCGTCCCCAGGCTGGCCGCTCGGGGCAGGACGAAGAAGCTTCCGGCGCCGGCGGTTCCCATCTGCTGCTGGATGGCGGCCCGCTGTTTGGTTAGGGATTCCTGCATGGCGGCGGCCGCATTGCGCTGCTTCTCGACAGCCTCCGCGGAGGGGTGCGGGGACTGGGCCTGAGCCGGAACGGACAGCAAAAGCGTGAGTCCTAGCACGTATTTACAAGTGCTTAGCCGTCCTGGCCGGGGCGGAAGTGCTTGCTGACGTGTCATATAATTCCTCGAAAAAAGGCGGCAGTCGCCGAAATGTTCTGTGGAAGGTATGTCATGGAAATACCCCGAGTAGATTCCATTGGCGCAAGCACCGCGGTCAGCACTCCGACTCCGACGAACGAGAAGGACCTGCCTGTCCGCCAGGTAATCACGGCCGTACACGAAGTCAACCGGTCGGAACTAATGGGCCAAGGGCGGCAGCTTTCGTTCAGCCGCGACCCGGAGACGCGGCGGCCAGTGATCCAAATCATCGACCAGAGTACCGGCGAAGTGATTGACCAAATACCGTCCGAAACCGTCTTGCAACTCGCGCAACAACTGAAATAGCAACACTCCGAGGGAGAAACTAAAACCATATGTGGAGAGACGCGTACCTCGATACCCGGATTTTGTCGGCTGACCCGCTGGAGCTGGTTCATATACTTTACGACCATACTGTGGCCATGGTGTCTGACGCCCGCCGGTACCTGGCGGAGGGCAACATCGCCGCCCGCGGCCGCTCCATCTCGCGCGCCATTGCGGCGATCGACGAGTTGGATAGTTCGCTGGACCGGCAGTCCGGGGGCTCTATCGCCCGCAACCTGGCGGCGCTCTACCAGTACATGCGGGGACGCCTTCTGACGGCGAACATCCGGCAGGAAGATGCTCCGCTGGCGGAAGTGGAGTCGCTGCTGCGCACCCTGGGAGAAGCTTGGAGCGCGATTCGTCCGGCCGCGCAGATGGAGGCGACTGAGACTAAGGAATCGGCGCGGGCGTTTGGCGCCTTCTCCGGGGAACTGCAAGCGGAGTGCGTGGGCCAGGGCTGGAGCGCGTAAGGCCATTACTCTTTGGCGGCGCGTTGCAGTCCGGCTGCCAGCATTTTCGCCAGACCCAGACCGCCGCTGGCGGACATAGCTTGCGCGAACGCCTCTTGGCCGTATTCCATGGCGGCCGAGGCGGATTGATCTTCGCCGGTGCCCAGCCATCCGCCTTCGCTATCCTGCATGGACTTC
>CAZARO010000277.1:0-6814 GCA_964487165.1 uncultured Solibacteraceae bacterium
CCTACCAACACGGTCGACTACGCGCACAACGACTACCTGCAGATGACGGCCGAACTCGGGATCCCCGGCGTGCTCCTGTTGGCTGCCTTGGCGGTGTGGGTTTTGGGCCGTACCCTTAGAGTGGTCATCTTCATGCACGGCAGTCCGAACTGGGCGCTGGCGTGCGGACTCCTGGGAGCGTTTATCGCCATCGCCATGCACAGCCTCGCGGATTTCAACCTCTACGTCCCAGCCAACGCGCTAGCTTTTGCCTGGTTAGCTGGCATGTCGGCCGGTCTTGTCCCTGATCCTTCGCGGCGGAGTTCCTGATATGCGCCTGATCGTCCCCATCGCCGCCCTCCTGATCTCCGCACTCTCCGTGTCCCTCGACCTCTTCCCTCCTTCGCTGGCCTCACCGCTGTGCCTCCACGGCGGCTGCCGGTTCGACCAGATCTATCCCGCGATCAATGCCGCGGGAGCCACCCCCGAAGCCGTGTCCGTCCTGGTCAACGCGGACCCCGCGAACCCCCTGGTCTGGTGCACCTATGCGGAAGTTCTCAGCGTTCATGGTGAGACGCCGCGGGCCGAATCCGCCTTCGATCACGCGGTGTCCCTCGGCCCTGGAATGGCGCCCGTGCTGATGCGGGCCGCCAATTTCGATTTCACGCACGGCCGGCGCGAACACGGATTTCTCCTCGCGGCGCGGATTCTGTCGCAAACCAGCTCCTTCGACGAGATCATTTTCTCCTACCTCCAGCATTCAGACGTTCGGGCTGCTACCCTGCTCGGCACTGCCATTCCCGCCACGCCGCGGCCCGCCCGATCCTGGCTGGGCTGGCTGCGCGTACACGGGTCGGACGAGGAACTGCGTGAAACCTGGGCGTGGATGAAGGGGCAACGCCTGCTCGACGAGAAATCGGCGGGCGATGTGGCCCGGACGCTCTGGGATCGGGGATCCTTTGCGAGATCCTATGGGCTCTGGACCGACTGGCTCGGAACAACCCAGCTTCTGGCGAACACGCACTTCGACGCGGCGCCCCGCGAGACTCCCTTTGACTGGACGCTCAGCTCCAGTACGGCGGCGACCGTTTCGCGCGCGAATGGGTTGGACGTGCGCTTCTTGGGGACCGAAAACGTAGCCTTTTCCGGAGTGCGTCAGTTCACCGTCTTGTCACCCGGCCGGTACCGCCTTGCGGCCGAGGTCTCGTCGGACAATCTCACCACCGACCAACGGCCGTTCTTCCGCATTTTCGACATCGACAACCCTGCCCGTCTCAACGCTGAGAGCGCGCCCATTCCGGGCACGGCAACGAAGTCATTCATCAGCGTGGAGTTTGCCGTAACTCGAGCCACAGAGGCCCTGGCGATTCAACTTGAGCGCCGTCCCTCGCAGAATTTTGACAACCGCATTTCGGGAACGCTTCATGTCTACCAGGTTTGGCTGGTGCGTCTTCCGCTTGATCTTGTTCCCACTTCAGTCGTGGATGGACAGGAGCTTGCATCCCTAGCTATTTCTACAAGACTTCTTTACTCCGGGGACTCGACTCTTAGGATCTCCGCGACTTGCCCGCGTAAGATCGGTGCGTGATCAACCGCGGTTTGCCAGACAAGCGGCCAAATAGATGCCCAAAATATTCGTGAACGAGAATATTCCGGAGTCCCACGATGTCGGGCCACGGCACCGCGTTATGCCGCGCCGTGATTTCCGGGCTCAGCCTCGCGACCGCCTCACCGATGATCGTCAGCTTTTGTGCAACGGCGTAGCAAAGCGTCTCATCGCTCAGAAAATCTGCCTCCAGCCGTCCGTTGATCGCCTTCGCAATCCAGTCCAACGCTTCCAGGATGTCGTGCAGGCGCTGCTCATCACGCCGCATAGATCAACCGTGCCTCGGCCAGCACGCCGGGCCGGATGAGCGGCTTTAGTGCACGCTTTATGGCAAGATCAACGCAGCGGCCGAGCAGTAGACTGAGCTCACGCGTCATCGCCGAGACGCCCAGTAGTCCCGGGCGCGTGCCGGGCAAGAAGTCGACGAGGAAGTCGATATCGCTGTCTGGCCGCATCTCACCGCGCGCAGCCGAACCGAACAACGATAACTCGCTGACCCCGTGACGACGGCAAATCTCGACGATCTCGGCCTCCGGCAACTCTATGCCAACAGCGATGGTCATAAACTCATGCCTCTTGACCCATCATGCCTCAAGAAAACGTAAGGGCGATCCACCAGCATGGCGAGTTTGCAAATTGCACGCCCGATAGCCCTCGGAGATGAGACAGAGATTTCCGTGGTAGGACGGCGTATAGCGGTATAAGACGCTTGCCTCAAACGCATTGGCGTTACTATCAAACATAGTGTCCGCGATTAGGTCACCAGTCTGCTCGGGCCGTCCGCACCTGAGCACTGGCGTAGGCTCGACGGCATTCGAGACGCCCGGTCCTGCCCAACCGGCTCAAGATGCACCCGGAACATCCCCACGCGTCGCGTCCTTTCACGCAGGCCTCTTGTGGATGGCTCTCGTCGGCTCCGTCGTTGCCCCCGTCTGCTGTCTGCACGCCGCTTCGAACACGCCGCGCCCGGCCCGCCAGACCGGCTTGCCAGTCCGATTCGAACCATCCGGCGCCTCCGAATTCCGCACACGCGGTAGCCACCAGGCAATTGTCTTGCAAGCCGGGGCCATCACGATTAATGGTCCTTCGGGCAGCATCCGGATGACGTTTCCCGGATCTCGACTCGTGGCGCCAGCGGCCTATGATTCCCAGCCCTCAATCGCGAATTACTTCCTCGGATCCAATCCTCGAAATTGGCGGACGAACGTTCCTGCTTATTCACGAGTTCGCTACTGTAATCTCTATCCCGGCATCGATCTTCTCTTCTACGGCACTGCAGGGCGGATCGAATTCGATTTTTCGGTAATGGCGGGTGCCGATCCATCCCAAATCCGAATCGCATTTCAAGGGGCGGCGAGGATTGTCCAGCAAGACCAAGGCGATCTCGCCATCACCGGTGCCGGCACGGAGTTGGTTCTCCACAAGCCGAACCTGTATCAGGATCGGCAGGATGGCCGCCACGCCGTTACCGGGAACTACCGACTGGCGAGGAAGGCCGTCGGTTTCCAGGTGGGCATCTACGATCGCAGCCTCCCCCTCGTCATCGACCCGGCACTGACCTACGCTACGTTCTTTGGGGGCGCCAGCGATGAGATCGCGTACGCTGTGGCCACCGACCCCTCGGGTAACATCTATATCGCAGGATCCACCTCCTCCACCAACCTACCGACCACGGCCGGTGCAATAGCCACCCAGTTCGGAGGAGGAAACTTCGACAGCTTCGTCGCCAAGCTCAGCCCCGCGGGTGCGTTACTCTATTCGACTTACCTTGGCGGGAGCGGCGACGAACAAGCCTACGGGTTGGCGGTCGACACGCAAGGCGATGCTTACCTAACCGGCTACACCACGTCGGCCAATTTTCCGGTGACGCAAGGCGCCTATGGCAGAAGCCTGTCAGGTTCTCCCAACGTGTTCGTCGCTAAGTTGAACCCCGCCGGCACGTCCCTGCTCTATTCGTCTTACCTGGGCGGATCGGGCAGCGATACGGGATACGGCATCGCCGTGGATAGCTTAGGGGACATGTTTCTCACCGGCTCCACCTCATCCACGAACTTTCCAGTGTCGGCCGGCGCGTATCGCGGCGCCTACTCCGGAGGCAGTTCCGAAGCGTTCGTAACGGCACTCAACTCCGCCGGCAACGGCCTTCTCTACTCCACCTATCTGGGTGGCTCGGATCAGGACGGGGCATACGCCATCGCCCTCGATGCCAGGGGCGACGCGTATGTGGCCGGTGAGACTCTGTCAGTGGATTTTCCCAATATCCCTGGTGTGATCCAGGCAGCGGAGAACGGTTCTTACGATGGCTTCGTAGCGGCGTTGAACCCTTCCGGGACGGCGCTGATCTATTCGACCTTGCTCGGCGGCACGCTGGATGACTATGCTTGCGGCATCGCCGTGGACTCGTCAGGAAACGCCTATGTTACCGGGTACACCGCTTCCACGAACTTCCCCCACACTTCGGGTGTAGCGCAACCCGCAAATGCCGGGGCCTACGACGCCTTTGTGACCAAGATCAACCCTTCGGGGTCCGCCCTGCTGTACTCGACGTTCCTCGGGGGCAGCGGGGACGACTACGCGCTTCCGATTGCCGTGGATGGCGGTGGAAACGCCTACATTACGGGCGACACCACGTCCACAGATTTCCCCGTTACCGCCGATGCAGCGCAGTCCAGCGCTTTGGGCCCATACGCCGCCTTCGTTGCGGTTCTGAACAGCGACGCCAGCGCGCTGCGGTACGCAACCTATCTCGGCGGCAGCGTTTCCCAGACGGGATGGGGCATTGGATTGAATCTGGCGCACGGATTCATCGCCGTTGGTTATACCGCGTCGCCGGATTTCCCGGCGACCGCTAACGCCTTCCAGGCCACACTGGCCGGCGCGACGAACGCATTTGTGGCCAGTTTCTCTCCTTTGACGTTGCCGGTCCTGAGCATTGCGAAGACCCACATCGGGAATTTTACGCCGGGGCAAGCCGGAGAGACCTACTCGGTCACGGTGAGCAACAGCGCGGCCGCCGGGCCCACCAACGGTGGTGTAACGGTAACGGAAACTGTACCCGCCGGGTTGACCTTGGCATCGTTGGTGGGTATAGGCTGGACCTGCCCCGCGGGAGGAAATATCTGTACGCGAAAGGACCCGCTGAACGGTGGCTCTAGTTATCCGGCTATTACAGTAACGGTGAACGTGGGCCAAACCGCGGCCAACCAGGTTACCAACCAGGTGAGCGTCGCCGGTGGGGGGGCGCCCGGCGCCAGCGCCCAGGATACCGCAACAATCTCGGTACCCACCCAGACAATCGCTTTCGGAGCTTTGGCCGACGAGCCCTTCGGCGCCGCACCTTTCACGCTCAGCGCCAGCGCGTCGTCCGGTCTGCCGGTGAGTTTCACCTCGACCACTGCAACGGTCTGCACCGTATCGGGTGCCACCGTATCGCTCGTCGCCATCGGCACCTGCACCATCCAGGCGACTCAGGGGGGCAATGGCAACTACTCCGCAGCCGCAGCGGTTAGCCAAAGTTTCACCGTCACCGCCGGCCTTGCCATGCCCGGGGCCGGCAGCTTGAGCTTCGCGAACACCATCGTGGGGAAGTCCAGCGCCCTCCAGACCGTCACGCTGCAAAACAGCGGTAACGCGGCCCTCACCATCGCATCGATCGCGCCCAGCGGCGCCGATGCAGCCAGCTATCCATACACCGCGGACCCCGTCCATCCCTGCCCGATTTCACCGGCAACTCTTAGCGCCGGGGCAACGTGCACGCTCGATGTGGCGTTCGTGCCGGTGTCCCAGGGGGCGCACAACAACGCGCAGCTTGCCATCGCCGATAACAGCGGAAATGTTGCCGGCGCTACCCAGACCATCGCGCTCGCCGGAACGGGAATCGTGCTCTCCTCGCTTGCCGTCAGTGCGGCAAACGCGTCTCTCGCCTACAACAACACCCAGCAGTTCACCGCGACTGGCACCTACAGCGACGCCTCGACAGCCAATCTCACCAGCCAGGTGACCTGGGGGTCGAGCGCACCAGGCGTGGCGACTATCGGCGCCGGCGGCGTGGCAACGGCGGTGGCCCCCGGGCAGACCGCTATCACCGCGACTCAGGGCGCCGTGACGTCGAACAGCTTTCAGTTGACCGTCTCGCCCGGAACACCGGCAGGAATCTCCGTGTTCAACGGTTCGGGGCAGAGCGCTGTGAGTGGCACTGCGTTCGGCGGGCTGTTGCAAGCTCTGGTGAAGGATGGAGGCGGCGATGCTGTGCCGAATGCGTCGGTGACTTTCACGGCGCCGCCTACCGGAGCTAGCGGACTATTCGCCAACAGCATGGCGAGCTACACGACAACCACCAACAGCTCCGGAATAGCCACCTCCCTGGCGCTGACCGCCAACGCCACCGCGGGCACTTATTCTGTGAACGCGGCGGTGACGGGCGTGACGACAGCGGCCAGTTTCTCCCTGACGAACCTGAAAGGCCCGGCTTTGACCATCACCGAAGCGCCGGTGGGCGCCTTTATACAGGGACGGAGCGCAGCTTACAGTGTCACGGTCGGGAACGCGGCCAATGCAGCGCCCACGTCGGGGACGGTGACGGTGAATGAAGTGGTGCCGGCAGGGCTGACATTGATGGGGATGAGCGGGGGTACGACGTGGAATTGCACCGTGCCGGGTTCCTGCACCACGAACACGGTGCTGAATCCCGGCTCCACATATCCCTCGATCGCGGTTACCGTCGGCGTGGCAAGCAATGCACAGGGTTCGGTGACCAATCAGGTGAGCGCATCGGGCGGTGGTTCGGCAGCTGTTAACGCCACCGGTCCGACCCTGGTTTTCAGCGCCTGCGACGTAGATCGAGACGGGAGTACGAGTGTGACCGATGTCCAGGAAATCATCAACGAGGCGCTCGGTATGACATCAGTGGGAGACGATCTGAGCGGTGACGGTGTCGTCAGCGTGTTGGATGTGCAGATAGCGATCAATGCGGTATTGAGTCTGGGTTGTTCGGCGTCATAGCAGGCTCGAAGGGTACAATGCTTTCCTATAGCCGCCGCTCAGTCCGGTTCGAGCCCGTCAAAATTCCCACGTCCCGTCGCAGCTTTCTTGATTAGGTACCGGACGGCCTCCAGTACCTTTTTGACATATCCGAGTGAATCCGTGTCCATCCGTGGCCCATTTTTCTTGGCGAACATAAGGGAATAGGCCACGGATGGACACGGATTCACACCGATAAATATCCCGCAG
>CAZARO010000278.1:0-5347 GCA_964487165.1 uncultured Solibacteraceae bacterium
CACCAACAAGTGCGCGATCCCGCGGGCTTCCAGCGCGCGCACGTACTCCTGCGTCAGGTCCGTGCCGAAATTCGTGAACCGGCGGAACAGGATGCAGATGTGCTCGGGCTGTATGGGGACGCGCGCGCCCGTCGAGACATCCCGCACGGTCCATCCACTCTCGCTGCAGAGCCACTGAATGAATGCCGCCACCGCGTTGGGCGAGCAGGCTTCGATCCGCACATTCGAGAGATTTCGCGAGCCATACGGCTCCGGCATGGGCAGCGCGACCACGCCGGGCTGCGTTACGGGATCGTCCGCGCCGCCTTCGAGCGGCAGGTAATCGGGAATCGTGGAGGCGAAGGCCGCGTTCACGAAGGCCTGGATGGTGCGCGTGCTGCGCGTGCTGGTGGGCAGCTTCTGCGATGCCACGCCGGCGCCGGTGAGCCAGCGGCAGACGCGCCGGAAAAGGCGGGCGTCGGCGCGCCGGAAGCGGTAGATGGATTGCTTCGGGTCGCCCACCACGTAGAGTTTGCCGGGAGCGGGGACGGCTTTGCGCCAGTCTCGCTCGGCGGGGTCGGCAGCGGCGAGAAGCAGCAGGATCTCGGCCTGCAGCGGGTCGGTATCCTGAAATTCGTCGACGAAAATGCGCTGGTAATCGCGCTGCAATTGGGTTCGCGCGCCGTCATGCTGCAGCAGATCGCGGGCGTAGAGCAGCAGGTCCATGAAATCGAGCTGCCCCGCCAGGCGCTTGCGCTGCTGGTAGAGGCCCACCACTTCCCACAGCTCGTCGCGCAGATGCGCGGCCAGGTCGGCATCGGCGTGCTGGCTGAATTCTTCGATGGCAGCGCGCAGTTCTTCCCACGCGGCCACCACCGCCTCGCGCGTAACGCCGTCGCCATATTTGCCGTGGCCATGCTTCAGCCATTTCATGTCGCGCGGCAGACGGAGCAGCTCGTTCTCGATGACGTTGCCATCGAAAAGCTCGGCGGCGCGGGCGCGCTCCACCCGCTCCAGGAATTCGGCCAGCGGACGCAGTCCGTCGTAGAGCGCATCCTGGCGGCGCGCGCAGCGATTGCGCAGCGCCAGCGTGCCTTCGGCCTTGGCAATGAGCGCCTGCAAGTTGGCGTCGCGGTCGAAGCCGCGCTTGTCCCACGGCGCGTTGAAATCGCGCCACTCGGCCAGCGACCAAGCCGCCATGCGCAGGGCATCCAGAGGCTCGGCGCCATCGCGTTCCTCCCGCCAGGAGAGGCGCGCCAGTGCGCGGACCAGCGCCGGCGAGGGCGATGCGAGTCGCTGCTCGATCCAGCGCTGGAAGACGCTCGCGAAAATGCGCAGGGCGTCGGGCTGCGCCAGTTCCTGAAATACCGGATCGACCCCCGCTTCCACGGGGCGGCGGCGCAGTAATTGCGCGCAGAATGCATGGATGGTGCCGATGAAAGCGCGATCGAGCTGGCGCGCCGCGCTGCCGAGGCGCTCGCGTGTGGCGGGATTGAGTTCACCGGCGCGGCGCTGCTCCAGTTCGTGGCGCACGCGCAGCTTCATATTGCCGGCGGCGGCGTGTGTGAAGGTGACGGCCACGATGCTCTCCACCGGAGTTCCGGCAGCGATGGCGTCCACCATGCGGTTTACCAGCGCGGTGGTCTTACCGGTGCCGGCGGAGGCTTCCACCACGCAGCTTTCATCCAGGGCCGCGCCCGTTATCGCCATGTCGATAGGCCATTTCTGCCGTGTTGGCCAGCCCCCGTGGGGCAGGATGGCATCCTCAACGCCGCATAGTTTTCGTGAAGCTGGGTGCTGCAGAATTGGTGGGGCGGACCCCCTGGTCCGCGCGGGACGCCCTCGTCCCGCTCTTTGTATGGATTCGGGCGCTTGGGTCGCGAAGAGGCCGACCAGGGGGTCGGCCGCGGACCAGGGGGTCCGCCCCACCATTTACGCACGTGCCTGAAAGTGGGAAAACTATGTGGAATTTGCATCCTGCGGACGGATTGGAAATCGGTCCAGCCGGGGCCAAGCCGGGCCTGGCAGCCGGCCCTTAGCCGGCTGGGTCGGCAGATTTCCAATCTGGCCCACGTCGTTATCGCCATGTGCGCAGCTCCTTCAACCCCTTCAGCTCAGGCTGCGATTTCTCGCCCACGCGCTCCTCTTCATAAGGGCCGCAAACGGCCAAATATTCGCAGTGGTTGCATCCATCGTTGCGCGGCGCGGCCGGCAGGAAGCCGTTGCGCATGGCCTCGTCGATCGAGCGCAGCACCTGCGAAGCGCGCTGACGCACCCAATCGTTGAGCGGCACATCCACGGTGGCGTAGTTTTGCGCGATGGTGGAGTAGTAGAGCCGCCCGAAAGCCACCGCTTCGCCGAGAATCTTTTCGGCGGCCAGGGCGTAGAGCGCCGGCTGCAGCACCTCGCCTCCACCCACCAGTTCGGGCCGCGGATCGGGCACGCGGCCGGTCTTGTGGTCCACCACGCGGAGCACGCCGCTCGCGTGCCGCTCCACCAGGTCGATGGACCCTTGCAGGCGGAAGCCGCCCTCGATCTCGACGGACTCCTGGCGGCTGTGCGGATCGCGTCCCACGGGGTCGCGGAGACCGAAACTCAGCTCCGCGAATTGCGGCGTCCAGTCGGGCTCGAGCGCGGCCCTTTGTTGCAGCCAACCGCGCAGATCGGCGCGCATGGCATCGATTTCGGCGCGCCAGATCTGCGGAATGGCGGGCGCGAGATCGGCCGCGAACCGTTCGGCCACTTGTTGGAGCACGTCCTCCAGCGGCCGCGCGCCGCGCAGCAGTTCGAATTGCACGGCGTGATAGAGTTCGCCGCGGGTGGCGGGGTCCATGCGCTGAATGCCCGAGGGCTGCTCCGCGGCGCGCAATCCGAAAATGCCGCGCAGGGCGAAACGATATGGGCAGCGCGCGTATTGCTGCAGCACCGAGGGCGACCAGGCGCGCTGCTGGAGCAGGTAGGGCGTGAGAGCGTCGCTGCCGATCTCCTCCACCATGAGCCCGTCGGCGGCTTTCCACGGCTTGTGCCAGCGAGCCCAACGCGCGCGCAGAGATTCCACCGGGCGGCCCGGTAGGCTCTTCAGATATTGGCCCGAACCGGGCGCCAGCGGGGCGAGCGTGGCGAGATCGAACTCGGCGTCGTCGATGGCCGCGGCGGCATCGGGCGGCGCGGGCCATCCGATGCGCGTCCGGGTGGCCGACCGCGCGCGCGACTCGAATTCGCGCACGCCGATTTCGCGCCCTCCCGCCGCGCGATGCGCCGCAAACGCGTAGAAGGACGGCACGCGCTCCCGCCCGGTGAGCAGATCGAGGCGCGAGAACGAGAGGTGCAGCCGCTCGGACGCGCAGGCCACGGCGATGCCCAGCAGCTCAGTGTCTTCGGCGCGCAGTTCGATTCCCAACGCGCTCCGCTGCGCGTGCAGCAAGAGCGGATCTTCCGCCGGCGGGCGCGGAAACAGGCCTTCGTTCAGGCCCGGTACGAACACGCGGCGGAACGCCATGCCGCGCGCCTCTTCCACGGAGCCCAGCCACACCTTGCCGAAACGCGATTCCCTGGGCGCGGCGGTCAGGGAATTCAGCCGCGGACCGAGCACCAGCAGCACCTCGGCCAGCGACACGGGGCCTATCGCCGACATCGGCTCCAATTCTTCCAGCAGCTCGACGGTTCGCTCGGGCTCCTCCAGCGCGAACTCTGCCAGTTCGGTGAGGGCCGCGATCCATTCGCCCCACAGAGCGCGTTGCGGCAGGGCCGCCAGCCGCGCGATGGCAGGCAAGGCGACGCGCGCCAATTCTTCCAAGGCCTGAATGCGGCCGGCCAGTGACTCGCGCGCCTCTTCATCCTGCTCCGAAGCGTGGCGCCGATGGAACTCCTCGCGCAGACCGGCGAGGCGCGCTTCCCAGCGTGCTAGCCCGCCGATTACCGCCGCATCCACCAGCAGCCGCTCCCATTGGCGAGCGGAACCCGGCCCCGCCAGCGAAAGATACTCGGCGAAACGCGACGCGGAGAGCCCCTCTTCGGCGCAGTGGAGCAGCGCCAGAAGACTGCGCCCGGCCACGTCCGGCCGGCGCGCGCCTTGCGTTGACGACGAGGGAATTCCGGCGCGCCGCAGCGCTTCGAGAATCAGCGGCCGGTGGCGCTCCGGCGAGCGCAGCAGAATAGCGATCTGGTCGAACGGCACGCCTTCCTCGGC
This sequence comes from uncultured Solibacteraceae bacterium, assembly GCA_964487165.1. Classification (GTDB taxonomy): domain Bacteria; phylum Acidobacteriota; class Terriglobia; order Bryobacterales; family Bryobacteraceae; genus PALSA-129. Next base: position 4,169 of record CAZARO010000278.1, read on the forward strand.
CGCCGCGTGGATGGCGCGCGCGATCTCCACGCACTCCAGCGCCTCGCCGGAGGTGGAGAGGATGACCACGCTGCCATCCTCTTCGCGCGCCGGCACGGCGTCGATCGAGAAGAGGTGCCGCTGCAGCGATTCGAGCGAAGAGGCCGGCGCGGCCCTGTCCAGTGAATTGTCCGGCGCGATGCGCAGATCGAGCGCGGTGCGCGCCGCGCCCAGCACGGAGGCGAGCAATTCGCGCTCCAGGGTGCTGCGCGGGGCGAGATCGAGCGCCACTACGGCCGTCTGGCGCAGCGTGTTATAAGCGGCGGAGAACGAGTCGCGCGCCAGTTGGACGCGGGCGGCGTGGTCGGCGAAGCGGCGCTCGGAAAGCTCGAGCGTGTAGGCGTCGAGCAGATGCGCCAGGTCGGGCCCCGACTCGCCGCAGGAGCGCAGACGCTCGAGATCCACGGCGTGGAGACGGAGCTCTTCGAAGGTCGCGGTCAACGCCCGCGGGAAACCGGGGAAGCCGGCGACCGGCCGCAGATAACTGAGTTCGCCGCGCTCCAGCGCGCCGGCAGTGACGCGCGCCGCCAGCGCTTCGCGCACGAATCGTCCCACGGGAATGAGCGCGCGGCGATTCAACTCCCCGGCGGAAAGTTCCAGCACAAATTCGCGAAACGCCAATCGGCGCACGTCCATCAGCGCGCCGGTGCAAGCCTCGAGCGCCACTTCGTCAGCCGCCGCGCGCACGGGAGCGAGCACCAGAACGGGGCCCACGGCGGAGAAGCGCGAGACGAAGTCGACGGCGGATTGGCGCAGTTGGGCGTAGGAACTGGGCATGGGGCGAGTCCGGCTCCTTATTATCCGCCATTGCGGGTTGGCCCAATCGATGTTCATCGGCGGCTAATAGTTGTACTGGCCTGCGCAAGATTCTTAAGAAAGATTCATTGGCCACGGATGAACACCGATGAACACGGATAAAAATTGCGGCTACAACTGCGAGCACATGCCCGTTTTTCGCGGGGACTCGCGGGGCGTACTGACTAATAGTTCGCGGGATAGTCCGGCGCGGCCCTGGCATCCGGTGCGGCCGTGAGCTTCGTCGCTGAAGGCAGATCGGTGGTCGCGGCGATGACCCACATTCCCGCTTCGGGGCCTTGCGCGCCGGCCACGACGCCGCCAATGTCGAGAGCCTTGATTCTC
>CAZARO010000278.1:5357-6806 GCA_964487165.1 uncultured Solibacteraceae bacterium
GGCGGGACGGTCTGCGCGTTGAGGTTGGTCCGTATTGCGAGCAAACATCCGGCGATGCCGAATGCCGCCGCGCCTGCCAGGTTCAGAGGTTGGAAGCTGCACTATGTACCCTAACGGGCCGGCCGGCATAGCGTCTTTAGCTGGGCGAAGGGCCCGTATCCTGCAGCCAGTTGTATAAGGTCTGCCGCGATATCTTCAACCTCTTCGCCGCCTGTACGTCATTTTTCGACCGGCTCCGGGCCCAGTCGATGAGGAACCGCCGGAACCTCTTTTCCACTTCTGTCGGGTCGAAGTTATCCTTCAAGGTGAGAACCAGGTCGGGCGTCCGCTTGTAGACCGCTCGCGTCTCTTCGGCCAGTTGTCGGACGTCGGCGGTCTTCACCTCGGTGAACTTTTCCACTTCTTCGTAGCGATTGAAAAAGTACGCCGCTTCCAGGTCGCCTTTCATGCGCGTATGGCACTGGCACAGCCATAAGAGAAATAGCGCCTCCATACGTCTGTTCAGGCTTTTCTCGGCCACTTTCAGACCTTCGGTGAAGTCCTCGACCGCCCGCTTAGTGTTTCGGAGGCCAAGTCGCGCCAAACCGCGTGCGATGCAAAGGTCGAGAAACAGGCCTGGCAGGCGGGTGCTGCTCACTTCGCGAAGCGCCTCGCTGGCGCGCTCTTCGGCGCCCACATAGTTGCCGCGTTTTCTCTCGATATGGCTCTGCAACAGGAGCGCCTGGTAGGGGAAGCGAAAGTTGCCGGTCCTTTGAAAGTCCAGGTCCTTGAGCAGATCGCGGGCCGATCGCAGGTAATCTTCGTCCTTGGCGCTGAGTGGCTTCGCCGGGTTCGGCCGCGCCCGCTGGATGTATTCGCCCGCCAGGCAGTAGGCCGCTCGCGCCCGGTAAAAAGGATGGTCCCGAAATGTCGCATGACAATCCAGCAGACGCTTCAATACTTCTTCGTTCGCCTCCGCGCTGCGCGCCTCGGCGCGAACCAGAGTAGCCTCGATCATGTCGATGTGGGTGGAAATCAGTTTTTCCATCGGTTTGGTGGGAAGCATGGCCTTAGCCGCCATCAACAACGGCACCGCCAGATCGTGCCGTCCCAACGTATTGTAGATCGACGCCAGCCCCATCCCGATGCTCCTCGCGATGGCGATCTGATTCATCTTCGAGATTTCCGCCCCGCGGGCAACTTCGGTGTTGCGGACGAAAGACTTGTATGCCAGCTCCGTGCTCTCCACGAAGCAGTGGATAGCGTCGTGCAGCTGGTACCGTTCGCGATGCACCAGCCCCAGCGAGTATTGGATGCGCGCCCTGGTTCCCCATCGCGGCTGCTCCAGGCGGCCAATCGCCAGCTCCAAAGCTTGATGAAAGGGGCTCAGTGAGTCCGGAACGTCGGGCCCGTATCGGCTGGGCTGGCGGCATCCTCGTCGTGGTCTTCCTGGGTTTGGCCCTCTGGGCG
>CAZARO010000279.1:0-6797 GCA_964487165.1 uncultured Solibacteraceae bacterium
CGTGCCTCCGCGTCCACCGCGATCCCCAGGCGGCGCGCGGTAGCCGTAGTCACGGGGCCGATCGACGCCACTTTCACGCCCTCCAGAGCCTCCGCCCCGGCCACGGCCACGAAGTTTTGTACCGTGGACGAGCTGGTGAAGGCGATACAGGCGGGCTTGCGCCTGCGCCGAAAATCTCCGCCGCATGCGCCGCCGCGCCCTCGGGCGCTGCCGTTCGATAGGCCTCAACCACGTCGACGCGTGCGCCGCGCCGCGCCAATTCCACCGGCACAAGATCGCGAGCCACCGCCGCGCGCGGCAACAGGATGCGCCGTCCGGCCAGATCGTAGGCGGAAAAGGCATCGAGCAAGCCTTCGGCGACATACTCGCGGCCCATCAGGTCCACCTTGAGATGGAGGGCTTCGATGGCGGCGCGCGTGGCCGGTCCGATGGCGCAGATCTTGGCGCGCAGGTCCACGGCCGAGGCGTCCAGCCGCTCCAGGAGGAAACGAACACCGTTGGCGCTGGTGAAGATCAGCCAGTCGTAGGAAGCGAGCTCACTCAGGGCGCGGTCCAGCGGGCCGTATTCGGCGGCGGGCTGAATCTCGATAGTGGGCATCTCAATAACCTCCGCGCCGAGAGCTTTCAGGCGGGAAGTGAGCGCCTCGGCCTGGCCCTTGGGGCGCGTGTTGACGATGCGCCGGCCGAAGAGCGGCAGGCGCTCGAACCAGTTCAGCTTCGCGCGCAGGCGCACCACCTCGCCCACCACGATGGTGGCCGGAGGCTTCATCCCGCCGCCCACGATGAGTTGCGGCAAGGAGGCAAGCGTGCCTTCGATGCTCTCCTGGTCGGGACGCGTGGCCCAACGTACCGCGAGGGCGGGCGTGTCGGGGGAGTGTCCGGCGGCCATCAGCTCGCGGGCGATCTCCGCGAAGGCGAACATCCCCATGAAGATGACCAGGGTGTCGGCCTGGCCAACGGTTTTCCAATCCACCGCGCCCACGTCGTGCCCGGCGACGAAGCTCACCGACGTGCTGCGTCCGCGATGGGTCAACGGAACGCCGGCGTAGGCCGCGATGCCCAGCGGCGAAGTCACGCCGGGCACCGTCTCGAACGGCACTCCGGCATCGGCCAGCGTCTCGGCCTCTTCCCTGCCGCGGCCGAAAATATACGGGTCGCCCCCCTTGAGCCGGACCACCGTGAGGCCGCGGCGCGCCCGCTCGATGAGCATGGCGCAGATCTCTTCCTGCGAAAAGGCGTGGTCCGATTTTTTCTTGCCGACGTAGATGCGCTCGGCGGACGGCGGGGCCAGGTCGAGCAGCGCCGCGGGCGCGAGGTGATCGAAGAGGACAGCGTCGGCCTGTTCGAGAATGCGGCGGCCCTTCCAGGTGAGCAGCTCCGGATCGCCGGGTCCGGCGCCGATGAGGTAGACCTTACCGGACATTATGTTCGCAGTCTAGCAGCAAAGAGTATTCACCACGGAAGCACGGAGACACGGAGAAAAACAAAGTCAAAACCGGAGCGCAGAGAGGAGGGAGTTGCCATATTCTGCCGATCAACCGCTCCCTCGCGGTCGCGGCTCGGTAGGCTCTGGCGAACACAGAGGCGCCATTCTGAGCCGCGCGCGTTAGCAAGCGGTTCTTGGGCTTTGGCCTTTGGTAGCCTGCAGTCGGCTGTCCAGTGGGGCAGGCAATCGTGCCTGCAGGCGGCCTTTCAGGCCGCCGAAGGCCGGCTGAAAGCCGGCCCTCTGGAGTTTGGCCATTCACTGCATGTTGGCCAGCCCCGGTGGGGCAGGGCGCAAGCCCGGCCTTAAAGGCGAGCCCCGTTCGCCGGTCGGGCTGAAGCCCTCCGCGGACTGAAGTCCGCCCCACCGGCCCCAGTATGTGCGCTACCCCGCCCACGCCTTCACGCGCTGTTCCACGTCGGCGCGAAGGCGGTCGACGAAGCCGAGCACGTAGGTAGCGATGTCGAGCGACGGATCTTCCACCAGCGGCGTCAGGTCCATGGCGTAATTGAGCGCGCTCTCCTGGTCGGTGCCGTGCGAGGCGTAATAGGTCGCGTGGGCCAGGCGCCGGCCGGCAGTCGCCAGGTCATAGCGTTTACCGCCGGTGACCTGCGAATCGAACACGCCCACCAGGGAGGCGGCGATGTTGCTCCGCGCGGAGGCCGGCAGCATCTGCTTGTCGTCGTCGACCAGCCAGTCGAGGTCGCGCCACACCTCGCAGCCGTATACTTTGCGGGGCCGGCTCTCGGGCGGCAGCGCGCGCAGGGCCGCCAGCGCGCGCAGGCTCACGCTCACGTGGGTGTCGTGCTTGTCGGCCAGATTGTGCAGGTACACGTACTCGGGATGGGCGGCGAGCAGAATGCGGCCCAGGTCCGCCACTACCGCGGCCTCCTTCGGATTCTTCACTTCGGCGCTGCTGAAACCCAGCTGGATCTGGCACGAGTACTCGCCCACGAACGCGGCCTTGCGCTGTTCGCCCACGCGCACTTTCTGCATTTGGGCGTCGGTGAATTCGCCGTAGATGCCGGATCGCGGACTGCCCGCGCCGTTGGTCGCCACCACGCCGGTGAACCAGCGGTCAGGACGGCCGAAGCATTCCGCTATGCCGTGATAAGCCATGATCTCGATATCGTCCTGGTGCGCGGCGATGCACAGGTGGGTGGTACGCTCCAGCGCCTCGGCGGGCGTCACATTGTCGGGTACGAAAAAGTCTGCGAAGGGATGATGAAATTGCATTTTTATAGCTCCTGAATGGGAAGAATAGCGGGCAGGCTGGCGGCGGCGATGGCCTGGCCGTGGCGCTTTTCCTGCTCGCCGGGAATATGATAGCGGACGCGTTCGGCGATCTCCGGAAATTCAGCGCGCAACACTTCCTGCGCCAGCGAGAGAATCAGGTCGCCACCCTCGCCGGAGAGCACGCGGCCCAATACCAGCAGATTGTGGACGTCGTAGAAATCGGCGTAGGTGGCGATGGTGTAGCCGAAATAGACGCCGATGGTCTGGTAGATTTTGCGCGCGCGCGCATCGCCCGCGGCCATCAGTTTCTGCACCTGTTCGAGCTTCACGGGCAGCGGCATATCGGCAGGCAACTCGATGCCCGCGGGAGCGAGCAGGCGTCCGACCGCCTGCTGCGAGAAGTATTGCACGCCCACGCCGCGGTCGCCGGACCATTCGTCGGCCGGCGCGTCGGCGCGATAGTCCACCGGGACGAAGGCCAGTTCGTTGAGCCACGGCGTGATACTGCCCTGCGGAGTGACGTATCCCGCCGCCAGGCTGCTGCCCATGGCGATGCCGAGGACGGCGTTATCGCGCAGCGCCACGGAGCCGGCGAGCGCCGTCACTTCGCCGTCGTTCACCACATCGAAGGGGACGCCGTTCCAGGCGCGCTGCAGCTCGAAGAAGAGGCGCCGCACGCGACTGTCGAACAGTTCGCGCGGCACGCCGCGATAGAGCGAGCCTACGCGCACTTCGTTGTTGACGTAAACGCCCGCGGCGCTGCCGCCGATGGCGTCCACACGCGGCAGGTGCGCGGCGGCGCGGCGCAAGGAATCGTGGATGCCGTCGAAGTGGTATTGCGGATCGGCCTGCACGCTCGGGTTCCAGCCGACTTCTTCGCTGAAGACCACTTTGGCGTCGATGACGGCCGCGCACTTGCGGTCGCTGGCACCCAGGTCGAAGCCGATGCGGCAGCCGTCCAGGTGGCGGCCTAGCGGTGCGGCGGCTTCGCGCTCCGCCGGTGCGCTCTCAAATGCGGTGCTCTCGATGGTGAGCGGCTTGCCGTAGATGCGCTCGCCCATGAATTCGTGATCGAAGGCGCGTTCGCCGCCCGGCGCATAGACGGCGCGCAGGTAGCGGGCGAGATCGGCATCGCCCGCCACGGTGATGCGGCAGCCGCCTTTTTGCCAGAGCAGGAATTTCAGCAGGCGCTCGGCGTAGCGCCGGGTCTCAGGGCGATCGGGCAGGACTGCGGTGCGAAAGACGGAGACGGCGCCATCGGCGCGTTCCAACGCGAGGGCCAGAGGGACGCCGCCACCTCTCTGCGATACCAGAGCGCGGTAGGCACGATTCCACAGCGAGGCAGGTTGGAAGCCGGGATCGAGCACCGGGCGGAAGCGAGGGTTGAGCAACATGGGCAACCCTCCATAATCGCACCGCACGGCGTGGGCGCGGAGGGCCAGCATGGGATCGATGCGGACGCAGGAGCACAGCGTCGACAATGCTGCCTTGCGCAGAGTCCAAAAGGAATAGCCGATAGGAGCACGCCACAGCCTTTCGGAAATCGTTCATTCCGCAGGAAGGCCGCCGGGAGTTGCAGTCCGGTGGTGGGACGGCGGCCGACAATAGAGGCGGCTTCTGAAGTGGGGCAGGATGGCATCCTGCGGCGGATTGGTAATCCGCCTGCCCGGGAGGTGCACACGGCATCGGAAGGCCGAGTGCCACTCGGCCGCAGGATGCCATCCTGCCCCACTTAGCTTAATTTAAGTTAGCCGCGCCGGGCGAAGACTTGCGCTTCGAAAATATCCAGCCGCGCGCGCGGATCGCACCAGGCGTGCGGAGCGAGCAGGCTCTTGCGTGCCAGGGCGCGCCAGAAATCATCAGCGGTCCACCCGCGTTCCGCGCCCACTTGCGGCAGCAGCAGCCCCGACTTGTTGGCCAGCCGGAGCATGGCTCCGTGCCTTCCGATCCGGAAATCGGCGGTATCGCGAATGCGGCGGAAGGGCGTGAGCAGCGAAAGTTCGATATCGATGGGTCCCTTCTGGCCGGCCGCGGGACTAAATCGCGGATCGTCCAGCGCCGCCGCCAGCGTCAGTTCGCCAATCTCCTCCCGGAGGGGCGAGCGTCCGGCGCAATTGCCCACGCATCCCAGCAATTCCTCGCCATGATGCAGGCTCACAAAAGCTCCCCGGCGCGCGGAAAGCGCTTCCGATCCGGCTGCCACGGCGGGCCGGCGCTCGCCGGTGTGGCGCAAACTGTCCAGCGTCCCGGTGGCCGCGTCCAGCAGCGCACTGCGATCGGCCTCATCCAGGTCGAAGGCCGGGCGCGGGAAATATCCCAGCGCCGCATAGCTCACCGAATGGCGATAGTCCCCGGCGAGCTCGCCCGAAGTCTGGTAATCCAGTACCGACTGGTAGATGGTATCGGCGCCGAGCGAGTGCAGCACGTCCAGCAGCAGCGCGATGGGGCCGGTTCCGCAGACGTTGGCGTTTCGCTTGCCGATGGTCTCCAGAAAGATGGCGGGATCCAGGCTGCTGGCGGCCTCTATGCAGGCGAAATCCAATTCGCGCAGGCGCCGGACCACGAAGTCATCGGCAGGGAAGGGCACGAACCCGAAACTGTGTCCATAGTGGGTGAAGTCGGACGAGGCCAGGAAGACCGTGCCCGGCTGCCACGCCGCCGCTAGTTGGACGGCCGCCGTGTGGCGCTCCGCGGCGTCCATACGGCCCACGTAAAGCGTGGTCAGGCGCGACCGGGGCGAGGCTTTCTGCACGAACGGCAACTGGATCTCGCAGGAGTGATCGCAGACGTGCGCTTCCGACACGCGCGGGAAGCCGGCGAAATCGCCGTCTAGGGCCGTTTCGCCGAAGGGCGTCGAGATGCACTCGGCATCCGGCGAGGCCACTCCGCTCAGTCCGCCGCGATGGGGAAACGCCAGCAGCACAATCCGTTCCGGCCGCTCGCGCGCCAGCGACCGATACACCGCCGCCGCCACCGTTCCGGAGTAAGCCGGACCGGCGTGCGGCACCACATAGCCCAGCGCGCCGGGGAAGAAGTAACAGCCGGTGCGCTGTTCGGACTCGGTGAAGCGTTCTGCCAGCAGAGACTCCAACTGCGCGCCGTCTTCCGGATACCAGGCGCCGCTGAAGGGCGATTTGTGAGTGGCGAGCATGTGAGGCCTTTCAGCCGCAGCGGATATGCACCAGGTCCGCGTTCTCTTCTTTATGGCGGGGCAGTGCGCCCCATACGCCGGGGATGGCGGCGCCGCAATCGGGGCAAGCGCCTCCCGCCGTCATGCGATTTCGCAGTACGCGGAAGCCGCGCCGCGAGATCAACGTCGCGCCGCATGAGGGGCAGCGGGTGTCTTCGAGTCCGGCGGTCTCGCCCGGCAGATTGCCGGCATAGACGTAGCGCAGGCCCGCCGCGCGGCCAATCGCCGCGGCGCGAATCAGCGTGGCGGCCGGAGTGTCGTCCGGTCCCAGCATTTTGTAATCCTTGTGAAATGCCGTTACGTGCCACGGGATATCGCGCGAAATGCCGGCCAGAAATTCCGCCATGGCGCGCAGGCCCGCGTCGGAATCGTTGAAACCAGGCACCACCAGCGTCACCACTTCCAACCAGAAACCCATTTGGTGAATGCGCGCCAGGGAATCGAGAATGGGCGCGATCCGCCCGCCCAGCTCGCGGTAGTGGCCGGCGTCGAAGCTCTTCAGGTCCACCTTATATAGGTCGGTCCAGGGCCGGATGTATTCCAGCACTTCGGGCGTGGCGTTTCCATTGGAGACGAAGCCGGTAGCGAGTCCCGCCTGGCGCGCGGCGCGGAACACCGCGACGGCCCATTCGGCGGTGATCAGCGGCTCATTGTAGGTGCTCACCAGGCTGGTGGCGCCCTGGCGCAGCGCCAGCTTTACGAGATCCTCGGGCGCAGTGGGGTGAAACTCCAGAGTGGAACGGAAATCGCGCAGCGCCTGGGAGGTGACCCAGTTCTGGCAGTAGCCGCAGTGCAGGTCGCAGCCGAGCATGCCGAAACTCAGCGCGCGCGTTCCGGGAAGGGCGTGGAAAAAGGGCTTCTTCTCGATAGGGTCGCAGTAGGCCGAAC
>CAZARO010000280.1:0-6778 GCA_964487165.1 uncultured Solibacteraceae bacterium
CACGGGCTTTCTCGGCAGAAACGGCGCGGGCAAGAGCACCACCATCAAGATGCTGCTCGGCATGGTGCGGCCCAGTTCCGGCGAGGGCAAAGTTCTGGGAAAAAGAATCGACGACCCGGCCGACAGCGTGGACATTCGGCGGCAGGTGGCCTATGTGAGCGAGGACAAACGCCTCTACGGCTATCTGACAGTGGAACAGACGATTCGCTTCACCAGCAGCTTTTACCCGGACTGGCGGAAGGAGACCGCGGGTTCGCTGCTGAGGAAATTTGAGCTGCCGCCGGACCGCAAAGTCAAATCGCTTTCCAAGGGGATGCGAACCAAGCTGGCGCTTCTTCTGGCGCTCTCGCGGCGGCCGTCGCTGCTGATTCTGGATGAGCCCAGCGAAGGCCTGGATCCCATCGGCGTGGAACAGTTGCTGGAATGCCTGGTGGCGCAGGGCAGCGAAGGAACTTCGGTCTTCTTTTCGTCGCACCAGATTGAGGAAGTGGAGCGCATCGCCGACCAGGTCTGCATCGTGGACCAAGGGCGCCTGCTGGTGGATCTTTCCATGGATGAGATCCGGCGATCCTACCGGCAGATCGACCTGGTGTTTCCTTTTGAGCCGCGCGAACTGGAATTTGACCTGACGGGAGTGGAGAGCGTGAAGACCAAGGGATGCCAGATGCGAGTCTTCTCGAGCGGCAATACCGATGAGATTGTGGAGCGCGCCCGTCAGTACCGCGCGAGTGCCATCGAGGTGGCGCCGGTCGGGTTGCGGGAAGTGTTTCTGGGGAAGGTGAGGCAGGACTCGAATGCTCTGGTTTAAGGCGTGGATGGAAACCAGGGCGCGGTTCCTGGTTTCGCTCTGTGGAATGGTGGCGCTCTCCACATACTTCGTTTACCAGGAGGGGCAGGGGGTCAAGAAATATGCCGGCCTCGACTGGTATTACCGATCGCTGCACATGGGCCATGGTCTCATCGCCGCGATGTGGGTGGCGGCGGTGATGTTCCTCATGATGGGCGGATTGCTGCGCGAGAAGGCCATGGGGACTTCCTCCTTCACGCTCTCGCTGCCGGTTGGCAAAACGCGCCTCATGGAAGTGCGCATTCTGCTCGGCCTTTGTCAGGCGATGGTGCTGGCGGCCATCCCGTGGGGAGCGATGTTCCTGGTTTCGGGTGTCACGGGCAAGGCAACGTCGATCTACCAGGCGGCTTTCCATGTGGTGCTACTGGCGGGAGGCGGCCTGGTATTTTTTGCCGTGGCGCTTCTGGTTTCTTCGCTGGTGGAAGGCGAATATACCGCCCCGGCGGTGAGTTTCGGGATTCTGTTTGCCGACGTGATCGCGCTGGACGACAGGCGTTTCAGCGCCTTCAGTCCCTGGGGTTTTATGGTGGGTTCGGAGTACTTTGACAGGAGAACAAACCTGCTTGTAGGGCCGATACCGTGGCTGCACGTGACGGCCAGTGTCCTGCTGGCCGCGCTGATGACGGCAATCGCCATCCGGGTCATTCAGCGGCGGGAGTTCTAGGTAAGGGCTCCGCCTTGAAATTCTTTCAGGATTTGGAAGACAGGAGTCAGGAGAGGGATTTGCAAAATTCGAAGAACCGCTTGCTGGCGCGCGCGGCTCGGAATGGCGCCTTTGTGTTTGCCAGAGTCTACCGAGCCGCGACCGCGAGGGAGCGGTCGATCAGCCGAATATTGCAACTCCCTCAGGAGCCAGAGGACAGAATGGGCACAGGTTCGCGCCGCAAGCGCCTCTAATTTACGAGCCGCTCCGGGCCGATTGCCAATCGGCCGCAGGATGCCATCCTGCCCCGCAGGGCAATAGGAGTCTCAGTGTCTAATGAAACGCTATCTTAGTTACTCGGCAATAGTTGGGGTAATGGCGACGGCTCCCGTGTTTTCGCAAGGGGTCGGAGACGCCCGGCCGGCGTTCGACGTGGCATCGGTGAAACCGAGCGTACAGGGATCGCGGGAGCAAATGACGATTCAGCCGGGCGGCCGACTGACCGTGAACGGCTTCCCGCTGCAGTTCTTGGTTGCCGTGTCCTATCGTCTGGCGCCTTTTCAGATGTCCGGTGCCAACGGCTGGATGGCCAGCGACCGCTGGAGCATTGAGACGAAAGCAGAGGAAGTGTCTTCAATTCCGGCCTGGTCGCCGCCTTATCTTCCCGAAGTGATCGCCGTCAGGCTGCGCGCCCTTTTGGAAGACCGCTTCGCGCTGAAAGTGCATCGCGAGACGCGCGAGTTGAAAGCCTACACGCTGACCATCGCCAAAAACGGTTCCCGCCTCATTACGGCCGATGCGCCGCCACCATCGACGCCCCAGGGAGGCTCAGCCGCCGAACGCACGCCGCCACCCGGTTCCATGGCCGCCGGACCGGGGGTGATTATCGCGTCCGCGGTGACAATGGATCAGATTGTGAATTACCTCAACCGGATTATGGATCTTCCGGTAATCGATAAGACCGGGTTGACAGGGCACTATAACATCAGACTGCGGTTCGCTCCCGAAAGCAGCCGTCCGCTATCCGCTCCCCCACCGGCCGACGGTTCAACGCCTGCGGTAAACGTGGCCGGCGATCCGTCTATATTCGTCGCGCTTGAGGAACAGCTCGGACTGAGTTTAACATCGCGGAAGGAGGCGGTTGAGGTTCTGGTCATCGATTCGGCGCGCCGCCCGGCGGAGAACTGATCGCATCCATAATGCGGCGATGGCCGGCTAACTCCTGCAAGCTCTTCGCTTCGCCCGGCCGGCGGACATCGTACTCCTGGTCGGCTCCGGCGCGCGCATGATTGCTGCCGGCGCGATGGCCGGCCTGGCGCATACTGTTTCTACTCGTGGCAATCGCGCTTGCGGCCTGCTGGCTGGTCGGGCGAGATTCGCCCGCCTTTCGCGGGCTGAAGCCCGCGCCACCAAGATGTGTCGATCCGCCTGGTGGGGTGGGCTTAAGCCCGCCAGCTAGGGAGCAAATGGCCAAACTCCTTGGCAAGCTAAAGCATGCCCTACACCGGAAACGTCAGCCGGTGATTGACCGTAGCAGCGCAATCCCACGAGCTATGTCGCGCAGGCGCTCCTGCTGATTATCGGTTTCCCGTTCCACATTGAGCGGCCCGCGGAAACCGACCTCCGCCAGCGTTCGCACGTAGCGTTCGATCCCCACGCTGCCCTCGCCCAGCGGGCGCTCCCGCCCCAACGCTGCGGGCATTTCGCGCGGCGGCCAGTCGCCATCCTTGCAATGAACCGAGGCCACCAGCGGACCCAGCAGCCGCAGGGCCTCCATGGGGTCACCCGTGCCGTAGAGGATCATGTTGGCCGGATCGAAATTGATGCGCAGGTTCGGCCGGCCAACGTCCTCCATGAAGCGCAGCAACCCTTGCGCCGGCTCCTGTCCCGTTTCGAGCGCGAAAATCTGGCCGTGGTGCGCGGCATGGTCGCAGATGCGCCGCACCAGCGCGCGCAGATCCACATAATCGGGATGCGCGCGATCTTCCGGCACGAACCCGATGTGGCAGGCAATGCTGTCGACCCCCAGCCTGGCGGCGAAGTCGCTCACCTCGCAGGTCCGCTGCTCCCGCGCCTCGCGTGTTGCCGCGGGAACGAAGCCCACGGTGCGCTGGACCGCCGGTATATCGGCGTAATCCTCGCCCTCGTACGCCGCGAAGATGGTCACCAATTCCAGGTCCGATTTCCACGCTTGCGCCTGGGCATCGGTGAGTTTCATGCCGCCCGGAATGCCCATCTGTCCGCAGCGCACGCCGAGGGCGCGAATCTCCTCCAGGCTGTCGCGCTCCGCCCAGAACATCACGCCCGGTTCGAGCGGCTTCAGATCGCGCATGGCATCTTCTCTCCTCGGTGGCCGCGCGCCTCGAGAGCCAGCCGCAGCAGCCTGATGGCATCGGCGGATTCGGAGGGCGGGCAGAGCTCGTTCGGCTGGCCGGCGCAGCGGCGCGCGAAGTAGGCGATCTCATCGGCGTACGCGCGTCCCGGCGGGCAGGGCAAAACGCCGGCCCCACTGGCGGTGCTGAACTCGATGGTGTCGCGGTCAAAGGTCGCGGTGAATTCCATGGAGAACGGACAGGCGCCGCGATTCTGCCAGCCTCCGGTGATGAGCACGTCCGCGCCGCCGCGATAAAAAAACGTGGCGTGGAGCAGGTCGATGCCGGCATCGTCGTCGCAGACACCGGCCGCAGAGATCGCTTCCGGTTTGCCCAACAGGTGGAGGACGAAATCCACGTCGTGAATCAGCAGGTCGAACGCCCCACCGCCTTCCCAACTCCCCCAGGAAGGCGCCGCGCACCGGCGGCGGAAGACGGCGCCGCGCAATGCGCCCAGGCGGCCGCCGCGCACGGTATCGCGCAGGGCGGCATATTCCGGCCAGAAGCGGATCACCTGGGCGGCCATCAGGGTGCGTTGCAGGCGCTCCGCCTCCTCGACCATGCGGCCGGCCGAAGGGCCGTCGAGCGCCATGGGCTTTTCCACCAGCACGTGCTTGCCGGCGCGGAGTGCGTCCATCGTCACCTGCTCATGCATCTCCGTGGGCAGGCAGATGTCCACGGCGTCTATGGATGTGTCGGCCAGCAGCGCGCCGATCTCCCGGTAGCGGGCCACTCCCGAGAGATCCACCTGGCCGGCGGGATCGCCGATATTGCCGCGAATTGCGGTGAAATCGCCGGAGAGTTTTCGGGCATCGCGGCTGCAGACGGCAGCCAGCTCCACGCCGGGCAGCGTGCGCACGGCTTTCACGTGGGTGCTGCCCATGAACCCCAACCCGATGATCGCCAGCCTCACAGGCACATTATTTCACGCTGCGTGAAAATAGACACCATGGCTCGCATTCTCGCAATTCACGCGCACCCGGACGACGTGGAGATCCTGGCCGGCGGAACGCTGGCGCTGCTGGCCGACGCCGGACACGCCGTCACCATCGCGACGCTCACGCCCGGCGACTGCGGCTCGCACGAGCTGGGCCCCGCGGAGATCGCCGATGTCCGCCGGCGGGAAGCGGCTGCCGCTGCGGCGCTCATCGGCGCACAATACGTGTGTCTGGAGATGCGCGACCTGACCATCTTCAACGACGACGGCTCGCGCCGCAAAGTGACGGAAGCGCTGCGGCAGGCGCGTCCGAACATCGTGCTGGCGCCATCGCCGGTGGATTACCATTGCGACCACGAAGCGGCCAGCGCCCTGGTGCGTGACGCCTGTTTCGCGGCACCGGCGCCGAATTATCGGACCGGCAGCGATCCGCTGGACGCCATCCCGCACCTCTATTTTGTGGATCCGGTGGGCGGGCGCGATCGCGCGGAGAATCTGGTGCGGCCCGATTTTGTGGTCAACGTCGCCGCCGTCTTCGAGCGCAAGCGCGCCATGGTGGCCGAGCACGCCAGCCAACGGGACTGGCTTCGCAAGCACCACGGCAACGACGAATACCTGCTGCAGATGGAGCAGTGGACGCGCGAGCGGGGCGCGCTCGCCGGCGTCCCGTATGGCGAGGGATTCCGGCAGTATCGCGGGCATCCGTACCCAAGGACGCCGCTGCTGCAGGAGTTGCTGGGCGGCGATGCCATCGGTCCTGGATTCGCGGGCTGAAGCCCGCGCCACCGGTGGGGTGGGCTTCAGCCCGCCGCGGACTACTCGAAGTAAACTCTTCCGCGGCCCCTGCGGAGCGTGTCCATTCCGGCATATCATTTCAGATAAGGAGGCGTGGAATGAGGATGCTGTCCAAAAGCGCCTGGCTGGCGGCTGCGATTGCCGTGTGCGTGCAGGCCGCCCGAACCCAGACTCCGGAAAAGGCCTCGATCGCAGGAGACGTGGTCGATGGGTCCACGGGGCGGGGAATCGCCGGCGCGCGGGTGCGTATCCAGTGCGGGCAGGACGACCCGCTGTTCGCCACCGCCGATGAGCAGGGGCGCTTCCGCCTTACCGGGCTGGACTTCCGATCCTGCCAGGTGAGCGCACGCTATCCGGGATTTATGGGCGGGCATGAAGCTTCGCTGCAACTCAGCCCCTCCAGCCCTGACGGCCAAGTGCGGCTGGAGCTGCGGCACTATGCCGTCATCGAAGGGAAGGTGACCGACACGGTCGGGGTTCCCGCGGCGGGTGTGGCCGTGGAAGCGCTCCAGCGCTATCCCATCGGCGAACCGCACAACGGGTATATCTACAACGACGGCAGTTATCAGTATGTAGGCAGCCAGCGGGCGGTCACCAATGATTTGGGCGAATACCGCATCGCGCCGCTCGCCGCCGGATCTTACTATATCTTCGTCCTGACGGGATCTTATTACGCCTCCGGCCCACAGAGCCAGCCGTTTGACGCGCGGGCACGCAACACGTTTTATCCGCATTCCCTCAAGCCGTCCGACACCAAGCCGGTCGAAGTGGCCGAGGGCAAGCAGTTGCGGGCGGATGTCCAGATCGCCCGCCAGAGTGGGGCGAAGCTGAGCGGGCGGATTCTCGGGCTCGTGGACGCGCAGCCGGGGTCGAACATTTGGGTACAGATCATCCCTCTGTCTCCCGGGGGTTCGGCCGGATTCGCCAAGATTACCGGCGATGACTTCACGGCGGCCGACATTCTGCCCGGCAAGTACATTCTCGATGCCGGTCAATTTGCCCCCGGCGATATGTTCTCCCAGAATCCCCTGGCCGCCGCGCGACGCACGGTGGAGCTCGGCGCCGAGGATGTCGCGGGCATCGATCTCGCCCTGGCTCCCACCCCGGATCTGTCAGGCACGGTGGTTTTCGAAAACGGCTGCGCGGCGGTGCCGGTGTGGATCCAGTTGCAGAAGGACATGCAG
>CAZARO010000281.1:0-6748 GCA_964487165.1 uncultured Solibacteraceae bacterium
GTTCAGATTCAGCGGCGGCCTGAAAGGCCGCCTGCAGGCACGATTGCCTGCCCCACCCTTCTAGCCGACTGCGTGCATGAGTGGCCAACGTCCAGTAGGCGGGCTTCAGCCCGCGATATGGAATGACACTGAAGTCAGAAGCGGCCCCTGCGGGTCCGTGAAGTCAGAATGAAGACCGTAAGGAGCGCGGTTCGCCGGTCGGGCTAAAGCCTTCCGCGAACTCAAGAGGGAGTAGCCATATTCGGCTGATCGACCGCTCCCTCGCGGTCGCGGCTCGTTAGACTCTTGCAAACACAGAGACGCCATTCTGAGCCGCGCGCGCCATGCCAGGAAGCGGTTCTTCGAATTTTGCAACTCCCTCTCAAGTCCGCCCCACTCTTGGGAACTCCAGCCGACGCGTGCCCTGCCGCGGCCTGCTGTTCCTCGCCCCACAGCAGCGCATCGCTCCCGGAAAGCGCGTGGAAGATCCGCCAGTTCTCGCGGGCGTCTTCGGGCTTGCCTTGCTTTTCCGCGACCACGGCCCGCAAATAAAAAATCCGCGGGAAATACAGCGGTGTCGACCAGCTCAGGCCGACATCGCGCAGCGGCGGATTCGTGCGCAGCAGCGCCGCGGCCTCCGCAATGTGGCCGGTCTCGACGTCGGCCCATGCCAGCAGGACCGGGAGCCCCTCGTCGGCGGTGGGGTTGCCGCTGTCGTACATGCTCTGCAGGACCGGGAGCGCGGCGGAGTATTCCTTGGAGAACAGCAGCGCGTCAGCCAGAGCCACGCTGCCGATGGCCGACAGCGCGCGGTCTGGAGTTAACATCCCGGTGCGCGCCTGCCATTCGGCGGGTGTAGCGGGGGGCTGCGACAGAAAGCGCGCCAGCGCGACCTGGACAGCGGAGGCGGGCGTGACCGATGCCGCGGCCTTGCGCGCCAGTTCCGCCGCGGACCCGCGGTTGCCTAACATCAGAGTCCACACGGCCAGCTCGGCGTACGCGTGAGACGCCACGTTGCGCGCGACGCCGGTCTCGGACGTGGTGGCCAGTTGCTCCATCTGGCGGCAGGCGGCCTTGCGCCGGCCGGAAATCCACGCCCACTGTGCCTTGCGATACTCGATCAGCGGATCCTTGGCAGTGGCGCGCGCATCGAAGTATTGCTGCGCCAGGCCATCGGCCCCGGAAACGTCGCCGGTCATGAGATGCGCCAGGGCGGCTTTGAGGAAGTCCAGCCCGGCATAAAATTCGGGATTCTTCTTGGCGTTCTGGCGGTAATTCTCTTCGGCGGCGGACAGGTGGCCCTGAATGAGGTTGACGTCGCCGAGGGAATCGAGCGGATTGGGGCTCTGGGTCTGCAGCTTCCGATAGCGTTCCAGCGCGCTGTCGGCGGTGGCGCCGTCGCCGGCATAGGCGGCGGCGTAAGCCAGCTGATTCCAGAGATCGACATTGTTGGGCTGGAGTTCGACCGCCTTGCGGAACGCCTCCACGGCCTGCGGATATCGGTGCGCGGCCAGGCAGGCGGCGGCCAGCTCGCGAGTTCTCTCGGGGTCGTACGGATCGGCTTTGGCCAACGCGGTGAGCGCGTCCAAGTGTGCCCGGGCATCGTTGCGCAGATCGGCGATTTCGAGTTGGATGAGCGCGCGTTCCGAATCCTCGATGTGGCCGCGGGCGAGCGCCCGTTCAAGCAACTCCTGCGCGCCGGCGACGTCCTTCTGGCGAGCTTTGAATTGCGCCAGCTGCCGGTAGGGAGGGCCGAAACCTGGATCGGCCGCGATGGCTTTTTCCAGGCCTTCGGCCACGCCGGCGTTGCCGAGCCCTTCGAGTCCCTTCACGTACGCTTCGACCACCTGAGGATTCCTGGTGCCATAAGGCGTAATGTGGGTGGAAATCTGGCCGGCCAGGGCGGTGGCCGCGGACACAATGTCTGCCGGGCGCGCGGATACGGGCTGCAGGACGGTCATCTTGCCGGTGAATTCGTCTTCCAGGGTCACGCGGACATCTAGAGTTCCGCCGCGAATGGCATACTGCCCGTAGGCGATTTTTGTGGCTCCAGCGGCAAGGGCTGCCGTACGTTCGGCCGAAATACCGGGCGCGCCGGCGGGCCGCCCGCCGAGTCCGGCTTCGATGGCGTGTACGCGCACGCTGGGAATGGCATAGAGGCCCGGAGTGCCGCTCAGTTCGGAGGCGATAATCTCGGCAAAGGCGCGGCCCATCCAATCGCCGGCCATCGGATCGGCGGAAGGGTCGGCGCCCAGGTTCTCGAAGCGGAGTACCGCGATCCGCACGAGCGAAGGCGCGACAGGCTGCCGGTGGCAGGCGGCGAGAAACGCGATGGCGACGAGGGCCAGGCCAATAACGAAAGAGGACCAGGCCCTGCGGTGGTGGCTCGGACACGCCCCGCACATTGCACCTGACTTATCATCGAGCCGCGACCGAACGGAGCGGTCAACCCGCAGAGAGAACTCGAGGCGCTTACAGGACACGCGGCTCCAGCGCGAGCAGATCCTTAAACTCCTTGGTGTCCCGCAGAGACGCAAACTCCGGGTCTTTCTCCAACTGCTTCCGCTCCTTGAGACCTTCTTCCAAGGCCTTTCGCAGATACTGCAGCGCCAAGTCATTGCGGCCGTTCTTGGCGTACAATTTGGCCACGTAGTAGTGGTACTTGGCGCGCTCCTGCACGCTGCGCTCTTCCAGCATCACACCGTAGCTACCGGTGTGTTCGAACACTTCGGGATCGAGGCTCAGAGCCGTCTGCATGGCGTCCGCGGCCTCTTTATACTCCTTGCGCGCGAACAGGGCGGTGCCCAGATTATTGTAGATGGCGGCCGACCGGATGGACTGCGGCGCGACCTTGAGAGCCCGGCGGTAATACGTGATGGAGCGCCGGTAATTCTTGCGCGCGTAATACACCGTGCCGATGTTGTTGATGGCTTCCAGGTAATCCTTTTTGAGATGAACCGCCTGCTGATAGCTTCTGAGGGCGCTATCGAGCTGCAGCATCTGGTGATAGGCAATGCCCGTCTTGTTCAACAGAACCGGGTCCTTCGGCGAGCCCTCGCGGAAGGCTTCGATGGCTTCCCGGTACTGCTTCTTGGCCATGCAAATATCGCCGCGAAGCTCCGGCGTCACCTCGGTTTTTTCATCCGCTTTATCCGCCTGGAGCGGCAGGAATGTAGCGACCCTGCTCCGGTCCAGAATGGAATTGCCGGTTTGTGCGTAGGCCACCCCCATGGCCGCAATCGCTACAACGAGAGAACCAAAACGCATAGCGACCCCCTTGGATTTATTTAATCACATTCAAGAAGCGGCGGAGGAGGCTGGGTTTGGTATCCTTCTTGGCCGCGGTTTCGGCCGGCTTCCCGGCGGCGGAGTCCGGCGGATTCTGGTTGGCGGCGCGGCGGGCAACGCTGTTGCCCGACACCTGTCCGTCTCCGCCCGATCCGGTGATGCGCGGTAAGTGGTCGCCCGGGCTGGCGGCGGTCCGCTGGACTGGCGGTTCATCCTGCGGGGCCGCATCCCAACCGGTAGAGGTAGTGGTGACTATCCGGCCGCCATGCTTGGGGCAGGCGCCAACGGGCTGGGTCCCGGCGATGTAGACTTCGGTGGCGTGCGTGGGACAGGCGGGCGTGGCGGGGAAACCGGTTGTCGGGTCGATATCGATGGTTACGATGCCGTCGGGCGCTTCGAACTGTTTGGTATCGCGGTATTCGCGGAACTTCAAAGCGTCCTTCATGAACTGCATCCAGATGGGCGCCGCGGATCGCGCGCCTTCGATATCTAGATCGCGGCTATCGTCAAATCCCACCCAAACCACGCATAACAGTTCCGAAGTGTAGCCGGCGAACCAGCCGTCGCGGTCGGAGGTTCCGGTCTTTCCGGCCGCGGGCACGTCGAATCCGGCCACCGCGCGCGCTCCCGCCGCAGTGCCATGAAGCAGCACGTCCTCCAACATGTTGGTAAGAATGTAGGCCACTCGCGGATCCAGCACCTGTTTGGATTGTTCCTTGTGCCTGTAGAGCTCGCGGCTGGTCTGGTCGCGCACCAGTTCCAGGAAATCGGGCTTCACGTAGCGGCCCCGGTTGGCAAACATGGTGTAGGCACCGACTGCTTCCATGGGCGTGATGTCATACGAGCCCAGGGCGACGGCGGGAGTCGGTTGGATGCGATCGTTCATGCCCGCGCGCCGCGCCATCCCGACCACGGCGTCGTAGCCCACCTTTTCCGCTAACGCCACGGTGGGGATGTTGAGCGAGTGCGTCAGGGCGTAACGCAAGGAGACGAGTCCGTTGGTACTTTCGCCCTCGAAATTATGGGGCCGGTATTCGCCGCCGTTCCACCAGAAGGTGGTGGGAGCATCCATGACCTCATACGAAGGCGTGAAGATCTCCCGCCCGCCTTCCACCGCGGTGTCCATGGCGGCGGCGTAGACGAACGGCTTGAAAATGGAGCCCGGCTGCCGGTTCGAGAGCACGTGGTTGAGCTGGCTCCGGCCGTAGTTGCGGCCTCCGGCCACGGCTTTGACCAGGCCGGTATGCGGGTCGATGGCCACCAGCGCTACCTGCGGCTCAGGGGGAGTCTCATTCTTGAATCGCCGTTGGTGCTTGACGATGTCGTCCACCTTCTTCATCCCGTTGGCGATGGCGTCGGCGGCGATGCGCTGCAGCCGCAGGTCGAGCGTGGTATAGACGCGAAAGGCGTTGGACTGGAAGTCGGTGTCCTTGAACATGTCCTGCAGCGTGCTATTCACCAGGTCGACGAAATACGGGGCTTCCACCGATTGCGCCGCGGCCTTGGCCACGGTGAGCGGCGCATCGCTGGCGATGGCGTAATCGCGGTCGCTGATGAAGCCGTTGGAGCGCATCAGGCCGAGAACCAGGTTGCGGCGGTCGCGCGCATGGTCGGGATGGTTGAAGGGGTCGTAGACGGCCGGATTCTGAATGGTGCCGGCCAGTTGCGCGGCTTCCGGAATGTTGATGGCGTTGAGATCCTTGCCCAGAAAGACTTCGGCCGCTTCGCCGAAACCGTGGATGCGGAAAGAGCCGCGCGAACCCAGGTACACCTGGTTGGCGTAGTCCTCGAAGATCTCCTGCTTGCTGAGCTTCTGCTCCAGTTGCAGGGTAATGATCACTTCGGCGGCTTTGGTGGTCCAGCGCTTGTCCTGCTCCAGGAAGAAATTCTTGGCCAACTGCATGCTCAGCGTGGAGGCGCCTTCCGCGCGCCGGCCCTTTTTGAGATCGACATAGGCCGCTTTCACGACGCGGATGGGATCGAAGCCGCTGTGCTGGAAGAAGTGCTTATCCTCGGCGGAAGTGACCGCCTGCACCAGCACGGTGGGAATGTCGGCGAACTTCACCATGCGCCGTTTCTCGCGGCTGGCACCCGAAAGGTTGGTGATGAGCTGCGGTTCCAGCTGGTACTGGCCGCGCGAGGTGTTGTCCTGCAGGGAGACGATCTGCGAAATGCGCCCGCCGGAGAACTTGATGACGCCGGCTTCCTGGTCGAAATAAGATTCCGGGCCGGGAATGATGGTGATTTCGTTGGGGCGCAGCTGGTATGACCCGACGGCGTTGCCGCGCGCTTCGGAATAGCCGCTGCGGCGGAGTTCCGCGGCGACATCGCTGGGGCTCAAGGCATCGCCCACGCCCACCGATTCCGGAGCGGCGAAGATCTTGGCGTTATTGGCGAACGGGCCGGCGGCCAGTTTTTCGTCGATTACCCGCGAATAGCGGGCGTAGAAATAAATGAAGGCCCCCATCACCAGGATGGTGGCAAGAGCGCTTCCCATGATGAGAAGCCTGCCTACCGGTCCCAGGAAGAACTTGGTCAGCGCCGAATTACCGGGGATGCGGACGCGCATGCCGCGGTTTTTAGGTTTCGTTGGCACTAAATCTCATTCTCTCATGCCGCTGGGCGCACGATGTCATCTGCTGCCGGCGCCGGGGTAAAAATGAATTCCCACGGAATAGAACGGCGCAGTTACGGTTACAGCGTACTGCACGTCGATACGCAATCCATCCGCGGAACGGAAAATATGCACGTTGTCTTCCCTCACCGGCAGATCGAGCTGGCGGGCCTTTTCGAGCACCCGGCTCCGCAACACTTCGTCGGATTGCTTCTCGTTTTCCACACGATGTGTCATTTCGTCCACGAAATTCTGCAATTTCAAGTTGCGGATGTAGACCGGCGCGAAGAGTACCGCGAAGAAAACGAGTGCCGCCAGCACCAGGCAACCAGCCACGACGCGCCAGCGGGGCAGGGGATTCACGGCTCCTGACCGGTGTCCTTGTTGGGAGCGCACAACTCCTCCCAGATATCGTCGGAATGCGAGGTCCACTCCGGCGTGTCGCGCCCGGTAATCTGCAATTCATCTTCCTTGAGCGTGCCGTGCCCATAGGGGCAGATCGATTCGATGGCCGGCCGGCCCAATTGCAGCATATAGCTGCGCGAGCCTGTCTCGATGGGCATGCGGAGGTGGCGGAGGCAGACACGGCAGCGGCGGCGCTGATCCCAGACGATGACGTAGAGTGCGCCCGCGCAGAGCAGGAACCAGCCGAGCATGCAGAGCGCGCCCAGCAGTTCGTTGTTCAGGTTATGCAACCTGGGCCAGGCATCCTTCGGCGGCGCCGGGAACCCCCGTTCCACCAGCTTCAGCACACCATAGAGCGGTGCCGCCGCGACCACCACCTTCCCCGCGAGATAGGCCCAGTAGCGCATACCCGTTAGACTCCCGATCCCTGTAATTAGTTTCTAACGGGCAGAGAGGGAAAAC
>CAZARO010000282.1:0-6719 GCA_964487165.1 uncultured Solibacteraceae bacterium
CCGGCGCGATTCGCATTGCCGCGGCCTTTCCCAAGCCCGGCGGTGTTTTGCGGCCCGGTCAATTCGGCAAGGTTTCCGCGTCCACCGAAATACGCCGCGGATGCATTCTGGTCCCGCAGATTGCCGTGCAGGAGCTGCAGGGCATCCAGCAGGTGGACGTGGTCGGCCCCGACAATCATGTTCACGTGGTGAACGTGAAACTGGGACCCCAGTTTGGCAGGGATTGGATCGTGGAGAGCGGGCTGGATGCCGGCGCCATGGTGGTTATCGATAACCTGCAGAAGCTGAGAGACGGCGCTGCGGTGGCCCCGCACGAGACTACCGCGGGCGCGGCGAGACCGTAACCATGTCGAAATTCTTTATCCGCAGGCCTATTGTCGCCATCGTTATCGCCATCCTGACGGTAATTATCGGCACGGTTTCCATGCTGACCCTGCCGACTTCGCAATACCCGGACATCGTTCCGCCGGAGATCCAGGTGCAGGCAATCTACCCCGGCGCCGATGCCAAGACCCTGGCGCAAGCTGTCTCGACGCCGGTGGAGCAGCAGATGAACGGCGTCGACAACATGCTCTACATGTACTCCGTGAACGCCAATAACGGCCAGGCGACGGTGTACGTGGATTTCGACGTAAAGACCAACGCCGACACCGACCAGGTGCTCTCGCAGCTGCGCGTATCGCAGGCGCAGGCGCAGCTCCCCGCTCAGGTGAACGCGGCCGGCGTTACGGTGCTGAAGTCGCTGACCTCGCCCCTGATGCTGATCGGCCTGTCATCGCCAGGCAACAAATACGGCGCCGATTTTCTGACTAATTACGCCATCATCAATCTCCAGGACGAGTTGACGCGCGTTCCCGGAGTCTCGCGCGTGCAGATTTTCGGCGGCCAGTACGCGCTGCGCGTCTGGGTGAAGCCGGACCAACTGGCCAAGCTCGGAGTCACCGCGACCGAGATTATCAGCGCGCTGCAAACGCAGAACAACGTCAATCCCGCCGGCAAGATTGGCGGCGAGCCGGTGCCCTCCGGCCAGCAGTTCACCTATACGGTGCGCACGCAGGGCCGCCTGGTGACTCCCGAAGAGTTCGAGAAAATCGTGATCCGCGCCAATGCCGACGGCTCGGTGCTCTACCTGCGCGATGTGGCGCGCGTGGAGCTCGGCACGCAGGTCTACGACCTGTCGGCACGCTACAACGGCGCGCCCGCCGGCATCATGGCCGTGTATCAGCTTCCCGGGTCCAACGCCGTGGCCACCGCGGAAGGCGTCAATAAACGCCTGAAGGAGTTGTCCGTGAACTTCCCCGCGGGCATGCGGTATGACGTGCCGCTGGATACCACCAAGGCGGTCACGGCGGGCATTCACGAAATCATCATCACGCTGGCCAGCGCGCTGGCGCTGGTGATCGTGGTGGTCTACGTTTTCCTGCAGGGCTGGCGGGCCACCATCATCCCCTTGATGGCGGTCCCGGTTTCGCTGATTGGCACCTTCATTCTATTTCCTGTGCTGGGATTTTCCATCAATACGCTTTCGCTCTTCGGGCTGGTGCTGGCCATCGGGCTGGTGGTGGACGACGCCATCATCGTGGTGGAAGCCGTGGAGCACCTGATCGAGCAGGGCATGGCGCCGCGGGAAGCGACTATCAAGGCCATGGAGCAGGTGGGCGGCCCGGTGGTGGCCATCGCGCTAATTCTGGCGGCGGTATTCATTCCCACCGCCGCCGTCCCCGGCATCACTGGACGGCTGTATCAGCAATTCGCCATCACCATCGCGGTGTCGGTGTTGATCTCGGCGTTCAATGCCCTCACGCTCAGCCCGGCGCTGGCGGCGCTACTGCTGAAGCCCAAGAGCCATGTGCGGCGGCGCGGTCCGCTGGCCCGCTTCTTCGATCTGTTCAACCGCGGCTTCGGGCATACGCAGAACGGCTTCGTCTCCACCTCCAATGTGCTGCTGCACAAGTCCGGCTTCACCATGATTGTGCTGGCGGCGATAGCGGCACTGGCGGTATTCATGGGGGAACGCGCGCCGGCCGGATTCATCCCGCAGGAGGACCAGGGGTATTTATTTGTCGCCCTGCAGTTGCCCGACGCCTCTTCGCTGCAGCGCACCGATGAAGCGGCGCAGCGCGTAAGCAGCGCCCTTCTGAAGACACCCGGAATCGAAGGCGTGGTGGCCGTGGACGGTTTCAGCCTGCTCACCCAGACGCAGAGCACCAATACCGCGTTCTTCTTCGTCTCGCTCAAGAACTGGGACGTGCGCAAGTCCAAGGCAGAGCAGATCGAGGCCATTCAGGGCAACGTGCAGCGGGAGCTCGCCGGGGTATCGGACGGGCTGGCATTCTCCTTCCCGCCGCCCGCGATTCCAGGCATCGGCACCTCCGGCGGCGTCACCATGATTCTGCAGGACCGCTCCGGCAATGACGATCCGAGTTTCCTGACGAATAATCTGGGCGCCTACCTGGGAGCGCTTTCCAAGCGGCCCGAGATTGCCGCGGCGGTTCCGTCTTACCTTCCGGCGGTGCCGCAATTGTATGCCGATGTGGATCGCGAAAAGGCCTTCACGCAGCAGGTGGACCTGAATAACATCTACACCACCATGCAGACGTTCATGGGCGGCTACCTGGTGAATTACTTCAACCGCTTCGGCCGCCAATGGCAGACTTATGTGGAAGCCGAAGGCGATACGCGCACCAATATTCAAAACATCAACCAATTCTATGTGCGCAGCGCCAACGGCAGCAGGGTGCCGCTGGGCTCGCTGGTGAACGTGCGGCAGATCGCCGGGCCGGAGTTCATACTGCGATTCAATGAGTACAACGCCGCGCAGCTCAATATTACCGGCGCGCCCGGCTACAGCTCCGGCCAGGTGCGCGCCGCCCTGGAAACTGTCTTTCACCAGAGCATGCCCGTGACCATGGGTTATTCCTATCAGGGCATGAGCTTTCAGGAACAGCGTGCCGCCGAGGGACTCCCAGCCTGGGTGGTGTTCGGGCTCTCCCTGCTGTTCGTCTTCCTGATTCTCGCGGCCTTGTATGAGAGCTGGACGTTGCCCTTCAGCGTTCTGCTCAGTACTCCTGTTGCTATCCTGGGCGCGTATCTGGCGCTCAGCCTGCGCTCTCTCGAGAACGATATCTTCGCCACTATCGGCCTGATCATGCTGATCGGGCTTTCGGCCAAGAACGCCATCCTGATCGTGGAATTCGCGGTGGAGAATTATCGCGCCGGGCAAAGCATAGCCCAGTCGGCCCTGGATGCAGCACGCCTGCGATTCCGCCCGATTGTGATGACGGCGCTGGCGTTCATCTTCGGATGTCTGCCGCTGTGGACGGCCAGCGGCTCAGGCGCGGTAGCGCGGCGCATTTTGGGTACAGTAGTGATCGGCGGCATGACGTTGGCTACGCTCATCGGTATTCTCATGATCCCGGTTACTTTCGCGGTGGTCGAGTATCTGTCGCACCGCTTTGTACGAGGCGGGAGCCGGACCACCATGGACTCGGTCCATCCGCCCGCGCCGGAAGGAGGCCAGGCATGAGAGTGAGCGCTGGAATTCTGTGCGGCGCGGCTCTTCTGGTGCTGTGCGGCTGCACCATGGGTCCGAACTATAGCCGTCCGCAGACACCGGCAGCTCCCACCTTTCGGGGAGCCGATAACGCCGAGGACGCGAGTACCGCCGCATCGCTCGGCGACCAGGGTTGGGAGCAGGTATTCCCCCAGCCGGAACTGCGGGAACTGATCCGGGCGGCGCTCGAGAACAACCTCGATCTCCGCATCGCCGCGCAGCACGTGCTGGAGCAGCAGGCGGAAGTAAAGATCGTACACGCGCAAGAGCTTCCGTCGCTCAGCGGAGGCGGCACCGGCATAGGCGCCCAACTGCCGTCCTCGCTGGGGAGTTCCATCGGCAGCCCGCTGGCGTTCGGCTCCTTTAGCCTTTCCGGCTCCTGGGCGCCCGATTTCTGGGGGCTCTATCGAAGACAGACGGAGGCTGCACGGGCGCAGCTTCTGGCGCAGACCTGGGCGCAGCGCGCAGTCCGCTTGTCCCTGGTCTCGCAGGTGGCCGGCACGTATATCGGTTTGCGCGCGCTCGACCGGCAGTTGGCAATCGCGCGGGATACGCTGAAAATAAGGCAGGAATCGCTCGATCTCACGTCCCGGCTGGAACACGGGGGCGCCGTCCCGTTGTCGGATTTGCGGGAAGCGGAAGAACTGCTATACGCCGCCACCTCGCAGATTCCGCAGATCGAGCAGAGTATTCAGCAGCAGGAAAATGCCTTGCGCCTTTTGTTGGGCCAGGCTCCCGGTCCGGTGGCGCACACCGATGCCGCGGCATTGACGGCGCCTCCGCAGGATCTTCCGCCCGGCCTGCCGTCACAGCTGCTGGAGCGCCGCCCGGATATACAGCAGTCGGAACAACAACTGGTCGCCGCCAATGCGCAGATCGGTGTCGCGCGCGCGCAGTTCTTTCCGCAATTCTCCATCAGCGCGTCCGCCGGACTGGGCGGCAACGAGTTTTCCAACCTCTTCGCTCTCTCGGGCCGGACGATTTACGGCATCGGATCGCTGACGCAGCCGATTTTCGCAGGTGGCAAGCTGAGGGGACAGTTGGAACTCGCGGAGGCCACCAAAGAGGAGATGGTCCTCAGCTATCAGAAGACTATCCTGGGCGCTTTCCGGGATGTCTCCAACGCTCTCATCTCGCTCAACAAGCAGCGCGCCACGCGCGAGCAGCAGGAGAAACTGGTGGCCGCCGCGGAGGACGCCACGCGCCTGGCGCGCATGAGGTATCAGGGCGGAGCGACGAGTTACCTGGAAGTATTGACCACCGACTCCACCTTATTCTCGGCGCAATTAAACCTGGTGGGCGCGCAGCAGGGGGAAGCACTTACTCTGGTGCAACTCTATAGCGCCCTTGGGGGCGGCTGGAAGTGATGGTCAGGGAAGACAGTTTTAGCCGCCGATGAACGCAGATAGACGCCGATAAAGCTACTGAGTCTCGCGTACCAGTTGCCACTTAGTTTTCGCGAAGCTGCTTCTGCGCAATTGGTGGGGCGGAGCACCTGGTCCGCGCGGGACGCCCTCGTCCCGCTCTTTGCTGGAAAGAATCAGGCGCTTGCAACCGTCGGCAAGCCGACCAGGGGGTCGGCCGCGGACGGGGGCGTCCGCCCCACTATTCGTGATACTCAAATTGCAAAACTAAGTGACATTGCTGTTACGATTTTCTCCAAGACCCACTAACTAGCTCAGGTAATTTCTTCCTATCGGCGTTTATCTGTACTACTAAAGGCCAGAATCTTCGCAAGCCACGACGATTCCCGAGAACCGAAGGCACTCAGACGCTGATCCCCCAGAGGATCGCGCCTCTGTGGCCTCTGCCACCTCTGTGTCCTCCGGTTTTGACTTTGTTTTTCTCCGTGTCTCTGCGCCTCTGTGGTGAATATTCTTTTGGTTGCGGTTTGCCGCTCTGTGTTCATCGGCAGCTAATAACAATGCCCCCTACGCCGCCTGCTCCCCCAAATGCAGCGCTTCCAGCACGCCCTTCCACTTGCGTAGCACCAGTTCCGCGAGATTCAGCAGCAGCGCCAGCGCCAGCAGCCCCGGCCAGATTTCCATCGTCGCCCGAATGCTCCGATTGCCCGCGTCGAACACCTGCCGCGCCGAGGGATTGTATCGCCCGCCCGTGGCCGCCGCGATCTGCCGCAGCAACTCCACGTTGTTGCCGTACTCCGTCATCTCGTCTTCCTGGCGATAGAAGCCGACCTCCGGGAAGGCGCGCGAATCGGCCACCGGACGTACGCGGAACAGTCCCTGATTCTGCCCGATTGCCAGGCGCCCGCGATAGTGACCGGCCGCCACCTTATCCACCTTCAGCGGCGCCTGGAATCCGTTGGGACCGAGCGCGTAAATGTCGGGGATCTTGGCCGGCTCCGGCACGCCGTGCGCCAGCCGGTACTCCACTACCAGTTCGTTATTGGCGCGGTCGAAATCGGCGGTGGTTTCGCTCGCCGGCGCGTGCGGCAGAAGGTCGCGGAAGATGTTGGTCCACAAGCGGTCGAATCCCGGCCATGTCACCCAATTCGCCGCCCAGCGATTCTTGGCGTCGGAGGTGAACACCGCGCTGCGGCCCAAGCCATATTGCCAGAGCACCAGCAGCGGATCGTCCTTGTCGGCCTCCACCACATCATCGGCCGTGGGCCGCGCCTGGAACCGCACATAGCCTTTCAACGGCGGCGCACTCTCCATGCCCACTCCTTCGAGCACCTGCGCCTGCTTCAGCACCTTCGGCGTGATGGGCTTCTCCACCGCCGTGGAGCCGGTATGCTCCTCCACATCGCGCAGCAGAATCTGCTCCAGCCCCGCCGGTTCGTTCAGAAAATACGACTTCCCCAGCGCCGATTCGGCCACCTTCTCCAGAAACGCGCGATTCACGTCCTGCCCCAGCCCGACCGTCGAGATGGTGACGTGGCTGGTGATGGCCTCCTTAGTGAGCGTCATGGTGTCGCCCTCTTCGGAGATGCCGTCGGTCAGCAGCACGATATGTTTGTAGGCCGCCGACGTCGCCTGGATCTTCTGAAAAGCTTCGGTGAGCGCGGGCGCGATCTGCGTGCCTCCGTCGGGCGTGATGCCGGCGATGAGGCGCTTGATGGCCGGGCGGTCGTCAGCCTTGCGCAGGTTCACGGCCCACTGGAACGAGTTGTCGAAGATCAGCACGCCCACCGAATCGATGGGCC
>CAZARO010000283.1:0-6718 GCA_964487165.1 uncultured Solibacteraceae bacterium
CATTCGCGAGAGCCTGGCGCCCACGGCCAGCCGCCCGCGCATCGTGATCTTCGCGGCCGATCATGACGTTTGCGCCGAAGGCGTGAGCGCATATCCGCAGGAAGTGACGGCCCAAATGGTGGCCAACTATCTGCGCGGTGGCGCCGCGATCAATGCGCTGGCGCGCGCCGGCGATATCGAACTGCAGGTGGTCGACGTGGGCGTACTCACGCAGCTTGAAGGCGTCGATGGCCTCATCAGCCGCCGCGTGGCCGCGTCCACGCGCAATTTCTGCCAGGAGCCGGCCATGACCGAAAGCGAAATGCACGCCGCGCTCGATACCGGAATCGAACTCGCCGCCGAGGCTGCTGCCGCGGGTTGCGACCTGTTGGGGTTCGGCGAAATGGGCATCGGCAACACCACCGCGGCCAGTGCTGTTACCGCGGCGTTGACCGGCGAGCCGGTGGAAAACGTAGTCGGCCGCGGCACCGGCGTGGACGACGAATCTCTCGCCCGCAAACGCCGCGCCGTCGAGCGCGGGCTCACTCTTCATGCCGCCCAGATGCAGTCGGCGCTCGGGATTCTGCAATGCGTGGGCGGGCTGGAGATCGCCGCCATGTGCGGGTTCTGCCTCGGAGCCGTGGCCCATCGCCTGCCGGTGGTCACCGATGGCTTCATCGCCACCGCCGCCGCCGCTCTCGCCGTGCGGCTGTCTCCCGCGGCGGCCGGCTACCTCTTTGCCGCGCACCAGTCCGTGGAGCCGGGACACGCACGTTTGCTGGCGGCCATCGGGCACGCGCCTCTGCTGCAATTGGGCATGCGGCTCGGCGAGGGCACCGGCGCGGCGTTGGCCATCGGGATCGTGCAGGCTGCCATCGCCGCCTTCACGCAAATGGCAACCTTCGCGGGCGCGGGCGTATCGAACCGATGAAATCCCTGGCCGCCGCGCTATCGTTCCTGACGCGACTCCCCATCGGGCGGCTCGTGCCGTTCGACGCGGCGGACGTGACGCGCTCCGCGGGCTGGTTTCCGATGGTCGGGCTGCTGCTCGGCGCCATCTGCGCAGGGGCCGCGGCGTTGCTGCGCGAACACCTGCCGTGGGCGCTGGTGGCAGTGATCCTTGTGGCACTCGATGCGCTGCTCACCGGCGCGCTGCATTTCGACGGTCTCGCCGATACCGCCGACGGATTCGGCGGCGGCAGGGAGCGTGAAGACGTTCTGCGCATCATGCGCGACCACGCCATCGGCAGTTACGGCGGCACGGCGCTGGCCCTCCTGGTGACGCTGAAAGTGGTCGCTTACACCGCCCTGCTGCCGCGTGCCGGCCGCTGGTTCCCCGCCATTCTGCTCACTCCCGCCATAGGCCGGTGGTCGATTCTGCTGCTCACGGCGGCGCTGCCCTACGCCCGGCAGACTCCGTCCGTGGTTCGCGGCATGGGCAAAAGCCCGCTCGTCTGGGGCACTCTCACCGTCGCCGTCGCGCTCGCGGGTTCGCGACTGTGGTGCGCCGGCGCGGCTGCCCTTGGCGCCGTAGCGGTCAGCACGTGTTTCGGCCTCTACTGCCGCCGCCGCATCGGCGGCATTACCGGCGACACCCTGGGGGCGAATCTGCAACTCTGCGAGTGCGCCGCTCTGGTGGCATTTCTTTGGACGGGCAGATGACCACGCGCATCTGGCTGATCCGCCACGGTGAGCCCGCCGGGGTACGAGGACGCTGTTACGGCAAGTTGGATATTGGGCTCTCCGCCGCCGGCCGCGCGCAGATGGAAGCCACCGGCCGCTGCCTTCAGGCGGAACACCTTGATGCGATCTACGCGAGCCCGCGCGTGCGGACCATGGAGAGCGCTCGCATCCTGGCTTCCTTTCACGCATGCGATTGCCGCGAGGATGCCGGCCTTTGCGAGATCGACTTTGGCGACTTCGAGGGACTGACTTATGACGATATCGCGGCCCGATATCCCGTGCTCTACCGCCAATGGATGGACTCTCCCACTGATGTGGAGTTCCCCAACGGCGAGAGTTTCGCGGCCATGCGCGTGCGTGTTTTGCGGGCGTTCGAAGCGATCCGGAGAGCGAACGAGGATCGCACCGCGGCCATCGTCACGCATGGCGGCGTGATTCGTATTCTGCTCGCGTGGGTTCTGGAGATGCCCGACCGGAACTTATTCCGGCTGGCGCAAGGCTACGCGGCGAGGAATCTGCTGGTCTGGTCGGAAGACGTTCCCGTGGTGCAGATTATGAACGCGCCGGCATGTGGGGCAGGTAGCGGGTTAGTAACCCGCTCCGAGGGCTGTGAATAGACCAAGCCGGCCCGATTACCGCGCCGCCCAGGGACATGAAAACCTTCGTGGGGCAGGCAATCGTGTCTTGCTGGCCGGCTTTCCGGCCGGGCTGCGCGGGCTGAAGCTTGCGCCACCAAGATGGTGGGGTGGGCTTCAGCCCCCCGTGGGCGGGTTGGTGACCCGCCCTTTTGAGGCTAGTCAGGTGCTGGTAAGCCCTGATTGAACCGGTCACGCGTTGACCTGCTTCAAGCCTTCTTTGCGAATGTAGTCGGCCCAGCGCTGCAGCATGGAATCGTGGCGCACTGGCGCCATCTCCCGCACCACCCGCGCCTGCGTCCGGAATTCGTGCTTGTCCACCGTACACGCAGTCAACCGGCCGGAACTCCGCACGACGCGTCCGAAGACGATTATCCGCATGGGACAGGAACCCTCCAACAGGACCGGCCAACTAATGGAAAGCTCGATGAAAGAACCGGCTCGAAGCTGGTTTTCGGTCAGAAACGCCACGCCTCCGCTACCCATGTCGAGCGTGCTGCCCATTCCGAACGCCACGATGGTGTCGCCTTCCAGCACCTTGTACCGCAAGTCGCGGTTCATGGGGAATCGAGCCTTTTTCCTACGTTCGACCGCCAAATCCTTTATCAGCATTCTTGGATTCCTCCTCCGAATCTCGCTCTCCTTTAATGCATTCCCGTACCCGATCCGCACTGGCAATGAAATCAGGCAATTAGCGACTTTGGTAAACGTTACTGTAAACTTGGTGGGCAGTGGGGCCCGTTTGTGGGTGTCCATGAAGTGTACAAGCCTGCTAGCGGCGCTCCGCCGACACACCTATGCTCTATAACGCGAGAAAAAGGCAAGTTCTGGTTCAAGAACGGCGCGGAATGTTTCACGCTACTTCTCCCGCTGTATAATCGAAAGCATGGTTTTACGTCCCTTACACGACCGCGTTCTGGTCACACGTCTGGAAGCTGGCGAAGAGAAGTTCGGCGGAATTATCATTCCGGACACCGCCAAAGAAAAGCCGCAGCAGGCCGAAGTGCATGCCGTGGGCAATGGCAAGTTGCTGGAAACGGGCGAACGCGTGCCTCTGGAAGTGAAAGCCGGAGACCGCATCCTGTTCGGCAAATATTCCGGCGCCGAGATCAAGATCGAAGGCCGCGAATACTTGATTTTGAAGGAAGACGAGATCCTCGGGGTCTTGGAATAGGTGTGGTAATCTAGGTTCTTTACAGCTCAAACAGGAGTCTTTTCGATGTCTTTCCGGTTGTTTACGCCGCTAATGGCGTGCTCCGCCCTTTTTCTGGCCGGCCATGTTGCGCAGGCGCAGACCAAAGTAGCGGTGATCAGTTTGCAGAAGTCTCTGTTCGATACCGCCGAGATCAAGAAGGCCCAGGACGAGATGAATGCAAACCTTGGACCGCGGCAGGCCCAGGCCGAGAAACTGAATCAGGAGATCATGGCCATTTCGCAGAAGCTGCAGAATGACGCCTCCCTGACGCAGCAGGCGCAGTTCGATTTGAACGCGGACGGCAAGCGCAAACAAACGGAATTGACCCGGATCCAGGAAGATTTGCAGGCTGACGCCCAGAGCATGCGCCAGAACGTGCTCTCCAAAAGCACCGATCGCATGCAGGCTATCGTCAAGAAATTAGCCGAAGAGAAGGGGTTGGACCTGGTGGTGGATACCCAGATGGCCCTGTTCTTCAAGCCCACGTTGGACCTCACGGCGGAAGCCACGGCTGCCTACGATAAGGCTTACCCCGTGGCGGCCGCGCCCGCCGCACCTCCCAAGAAGTAAAATAAAAGGGAGGTCAAAAAATGGCCGGTTTTCTCGATGAATACGGCGCCGGAGACGAGCGGCGGGCGCGCATCATCAAGATCGTCGTGGTCTCCGTGATCGCCGCCGCCATGCTCTACGGCCTGTTGTACTTTTTCTTCCGCAACTACCGCCAGGAACAGCAGGCCAAGCGATTCTTCGAATTGCTGCAAGCTCACAATTATGCGGCCGCTTACGACATGTGGGTCTCTTCCGACTCGGAGCGCGGCGGGTATCCCATGACTGCCTTCCTACAGGATTGGGGCCCGAAAGCCATGGACGTTCACAGCTTTACCATCATGGACGCGGAGTCCTGCGGGAACAGCGTGATCGTGGATGCCGATCTCGGTCCGGCGGGCGACAAGAAGCTGTGGATCAACCGCCAGAGTCTGGTACTGGGTTTTGGGCCGTTTGAGCAGTGCCCGCAGCAGAATCGCATTTACTCGTTTTATCGGAACGTGAAGTACCAGTTGCACGGGCGAACGTACAAATAATTCTTGCGGATTCGCCGGTTTTGGGCGCCCCGTCGCGCTCTACAATAAAGCAAGCAGAGGGAAAGCGAACTATGGGAACGACATTAGCTGGCCTTGAAGGCGTGATCGCCGGTGAGTCTGAAATCTGTTACATCGACGGGTACCTGGGCGTCCTGAGCTACCGCGGCTACAATATCCACACACTCGCGGAGAACGCCATTTTCGAAGAGGTAATTTTCCTCCTGTGGAACGGCTGGCTGCCCAAACAGGGCGAGTTGGATCAGCTCAAGAAGGACCTGGTGGCGGCGCGTCCGCTGCCGGGGAAAGTGGTGGATTTTCTGCGCGGCGTCCCCAACGCCAACAGCATGGACGTGCTTCGTACCGCCGTTTCCATGTTGAGCCTCTACGACGACGAAGCGCAGGACATGTCCGCGGAGGCCAACCATCGCAAGGCCGTGCGCCTGATGTCACGCACCGCGACCATCGTCACCACCTTCGACCACCTGCGTAAAGGCACGCCGCTGATCGAAGGCGATCCCAATCTGGGATTCGCCGCCAATTTCCTGTATACCCTCACCGGCAGGAGGCCCGACGACGTGATGGAGCGCGCCTTCGACGTGGCTATGACGCTGCACTCCGATCACGAATTGAACGCTTCCACCTTCGCGGCGCGCGTCACCGCGGCCACGCTTTCGGACATCTACTCGTCGGTGACTTCGGGCATCGGCGCGTTGAAGGGTCCTTTGCACGGCGGCGCCAATCAGGACGTCATCAAGTGGCTGCTCAACCTGGGCGACGAAGATGCCGCGGTGGATGCAGTCAAGAACACGCTCGCCCGCAAGGTGAAGATCCCGGGCTTCGGCCATCGCGTGTATCGTACCGAAGATCCGCGCGCCACGCACCTGCGCGTGCTCTCCGAGGAACTCGGCAAACGCACCGGGCAGGAAAAGCTCTACCGCCTGTCCAGCCGCATGGAAGAGACCATCAAATCCATCAAGGGACTCCAGCCCAACGTGGATTTCTATTCGGCTTCGGCATACTATTCGCTAGGCATCCCGATTGACTTGTACACGCCGATTTTCGCGGTGAGCCGCATGTCGGGCTGGACCGCGCACGTGCTGGAGCAATACCGCAACAACCGCCTGATTCGCCCGCGTGCCGAATACAAAGGCAATCCCGACGGCCAGACCTGGATCCCGATCGCGGAACGCTAAATGGATGAACGCGCGTTTTATACCGATTCGCAGACCACCAAGCCGGCAACGTTGAATTGCCCCTACTGTCGTAGCGTTGAGACTTACGATTTGCAGTGGTCCGTGCGCAAGAAGAAGGATCGTCTGCCGGGCGGAGGGGACGAGCGCGATCGCGCCAAATTCGCCAAGGCGCAGAGCTACATGGTGCTGCTCGACGATAAGGTGGCCTGCAAGAATCTGCGCTGCCGGCGGCGGTTCGACGTTTCCGGCGTCAAGACCATGGCGTTTATTTGAAGCAGAGCGTCATAAATACTTGCGCATCCGCTCCCTGACGGTCACGGCTCTGTAGAAGGCCGCATACTGAGCCCCCGCGCGAGCAAGCGGTTTGATCGCGCAGCCATCAACGACGTCTTTTCTCTGTGGCCTCCGTTACCTCTGTGATCTCAAATTCGTGGGGAAGACGAGGCGCCTGTTCGTCCCGACCAGCCAATTCCTAAGGTTTTCTCCGTGTCTCCGTGTCTCTGTGGTGAGGTGTCTTTCTTGTTCCTGCCTATCGTTTTCCCTCTTCCCTAGTCTAACTATGGTAGAGTAAAAACAAAAGCCATGACCTGGATCCACGAATTCCTGCGCCGTTTGCGCTTCCTCCTGCAAGGAGAACGTTTCGACCGCGACCTGGCCGAAGAGATGCGCCTGCACCTCGACCTGAAAGCGGCGGCGCAACGCGAGGGCGGCATGGACGCCGCCGCTGCCGCTGCCTCCGCCCGGCGCCAGTTCGGTAACGCCACCCAATTACAGGAAATCAGCCGCGATGCCTGGGGTTGGACGCTGCTCGATACCCTCCGGCAGGACCTGCGCTACGCCGTGCGAAACATGGCCGCGAGCCCCGCCTTCACCGCTACGGCGGTCCTTTCGCTGGCGCTCGGAATCGGCGCCAACACCGCGATTTTCAGCATTGTGAACGCCACCTTGCTG
>CAZARO010000284.1:0-6697 GCA_964487165.1 uncultured Solibacteraceae bacterium
CGTCAGCGGGAATTTTTTCAACGGACTGGGCATCCGGCCAGTGCTCGGGCGCGGATTTCGCGCAGACGAAGATGCCGTCGCGGGCCGCGACTTGGTGGCCGTGATCGGCTATCGGATGTGGGACCGCGAGTTCGCGCGCGATCCTGCGGTCCTGGGGCGGCAAGTTCGCGTCAACGGCGTCCACTTCACGGTCATCGGGGTCGCGCCGGAGAGTTTCACGGGGCCGCAGGCATATATCAATCCCGACATATATGTTCCGATGCATGCCTATCAGCAGGCGGTTCCCGGCGGGAGCGCGGACTATCTCACCTCTCGCAAGAGCCGGAGCCTGATTTTGTTGGGCCGCCTCAAGCCGGGTGCTAGCGCGGCCGCAGCGCAGGCCGAGTTGCGAACAATCGCCCGCGGCCTGGCGGCGCAATACCCCGATTCGAACCGCGACCGCACGGTCACCGTGCTGAACTACCTGCGCGCGCGCTTCGAAAACAGCCCTACTGACGCCACTCTGTCGATTACACTGCTCGGGATCACCGGCTTGGTCCTGCTGATCGCCTGCGCCAATGTCGCGAACCTTTTGCTAGGACGCGGAACGGCTCGTGCCAAGGAAATCGCGATTCGCATGGCGATCGGCGCCTCGCGCCCCGCACTGGTGCGCCAGCTCCTCACCGAAAGCCTCGTTCTAGCCATGCTCGGCGGGCTTGCCGGAATCGGCGTCGGCTACCTGGGCGTGATGTTTCTGCAGGCCATCCCGATACCGTCCGATTTCCCGATTTACCTTGGCATCCAGATGGATACGCGGCTGCTCGCCTTCAGCCTGCTGGTTTCACTGGCCACCGGCGTCGCTTTCGGATTGCTGCCGGCATTGCGCGCCACGCGCAGCGATCTGGCGTCGACCATAAAGGCCAGCGACAGCGGTCCGGCACGGGTATCGTTCCTGCGCGGGCTGGTGTCGGGCCGCAATTTGCTAGTGACGGCTCAACTCGCGTTGTCGGTAGTCCTGCTGGTGATTTCGGCCGACTGCATCCGCGGATTTCAGGCGGCATGGCGCATCGACCCGGGCTTCCGTGTGGATCACACCCTCTTCTTCTCCCTGGACCCGAACATCCAGCAATACGACGAAGCCAAGACGCGCGACTTCTACAAGAACCTGACCGACCGGCTGCGTGAGAGCGGCGGCGTGCGCGCGGTATCGATGTCCTCTTCGATTCCCTTCAACACGTCGCAGAATTCGCGCAGCTATTTCAGGGAAGACGCACAGCCCCGGAAAACGGGGGATGCGTCGCGGGCGTACGAATATAAGGTGGATGACCGCTTCTTCCCGCTGATGGAGACGAAGATCGTTCGCGGGCGCGGCTTCGATTCGCGCGATACCGCGAAGTCCCCGCGAGTGGCCGTAATTAATGAGCTACTCGCCAGTAAGCTGTTCGGAAAGAGCGATCCCATAGGCCGGCGTTTCCGGTTGGACTCCGCCGAGGGGTCCGAACTGCAAGTGGTTGGCGTAGCGAAGCAGGGAATCTACACCTATTGGGCAGAGCCGGCGACGGAAGCGGTATGGACTCCATTTTCCCAGGACTACAGCTCGCAGATGTATATCGAAATGCGCACGGAGGCCGATCCCGCGGGGTTCGCGGCGGTGGCGCGCGAACAGGTCCGCACGCTCGATCCTGACATGCCGATCTTGCGGGTCAGCACCATGGCAACGTTTTTCCACGATCGCGCCATGTTGGGACCGAGGCTGATCGCCCAGATCGTCACCGCCACCGGAGTGATGGGACTGTTCATGGCGGCAATCGGGCTGTACGGCGTGATCGCCTACGCGGTGAGCCGGCGGACGCGCGAAATTGGAATCCGCCTGGCGATCGGCGCGACGCCCGCCCGTGTCAGCCGCATGGTGCTGCACCAGGGCGCGGTCTTCACCGCGGTGGGGCTCGCGATCGGACTGGCGCTGGTGATTCCGATTGCGCGCAACGTCGTTCCGAACTTCGTGATCGGGACCGACCCCCTGGGCGCGATCGTACTGCTCGGTGTTCCCGCCCTGCTCGGCGCGGTCACGATGGCTGCCTGTTGGATTCCCGCGCGGCGCGC
This sequence comes from uncultured Solibacteraceae bacterium, assembly GCA_964487165.1. Taxonomy (GTDB): domain Bacteria; phylum Acidobacteriota; class Terriglobia; order Bryobacterales; family Bryobacteraceae; genus PALSA-129. The sequence goes on from CAZARO010000284.1 coordinate 2,083, forward strand.
CGCTAAAGTGGACCCGACACGGGCGCTCCGGCAGGAGTAGGGCACTCTTTAGCTTGTCAGGCGAGCGGAACTCGCCCGGCGGAGTCGATGGCTACCTGCGGTGCGCGCTCCGCTCGCCCCTGGACAAGCTCTGAAGCGTGTCCTGCCAAGCCCTCAGCTCTGTTGTACTGCAGGTAGAACAGAAAACTAATTGCGGCCTCGCGGCCTCGAATCGGCCGGCTTCTTGCAACGACCGAGTAGCCTGGGACCGACAGCTATACGAAAATATTCGTTGATTTACGAACCAGTTCGTATAATAATCGTTCCAGCATGGGTAAACTCCCGAAACCTACCGAAGCGGAACTGGCGATCCTCCGGGTTCTGTGGCAGCGCGGACCCAGCACCGTACGCCAGGTTCACCAGGCCCTGAGCGAGGTCAAGAAAACCGGGTACACCACCGTCCTGAAGTTCCTGCAGATCATGCATGAGAAGGGCCTGGTGAGCCGGGATGAAGCACCGTACGCTCACGTCTACGAAGCGCGCCTACCGCAGGAGCGGGTCCAGCGCAGGCTGGTAGCTGACCTTCTCGACCGGGCATTCGAAGGGTCGATGAGCAGCTTGTTGTTGCAGGCCTTGTCTTCGAGGAACGCCACCGCGGAGGAGTTGGCCCAGATTCGCAAAGTCCTCAAGGACTACGAGCGAGGTACGAAATGACATTGGAAATGCTACTCGCACATCCCGCAGTGCAGGCTCTGGGCCGGGCGCTGCTTCAATTCATGTGGCAGGGGTCACTGCTGGCCTTGTTCTTGTGGATCGTCAAGACGATTGCGCCGCCATCGGCGGCCCGCCTTCGGTACGTAGCGGCGAGCCTGATCATGCTGACGATGCCGCTCGCGCTAATCGTTACCGTGACGTGGAATCCGCGTAGCGAACCGGGGAGGGCTGCGGCAGTTCCTCGATTGTCCATGCAGGCGCCGGCGGCCAAGCTGGAGCAGCTCGTCTATTACGCCCCGACCTCCAGCACGCCGCACGCCGGAATCCTGGGATGGGTCGTATGCGTTTGGATGATCGGGGTGCTGCTGCTTTCCGCACGCGTCGCCGGCGGGTGGATGAGCGTGCGGAAACTGAAGTGTGGAGCAAGCCCCGCGGGCGCTGAACTGGAGGACATTGTCAGAGGCTTGAAACGGAGGCTGAGCGTTTCCGCCCCGGTTCGATTGTGTACGTCTGCAATGGTCCGGGTTCCCACTGCGATTGGCTGGCTTCGGCCCTACATTCTTCTGCCTGTGACGGCGCTCACTGGCCTCAGTAAGGAGCAGATCGCGGCGATCCTGGCGCATGAGTTGGCTCACATTAGCCGGAATGACTACCTTCTGAATTCTCTTCAAACGGTGGGCGAGACTGTGCTGTTCTACCACCCCGCGGTGTGGTGGGTGGGCAGGCAGATGCGACTGGAACGGGAACATTGTTGCGACGATATGGCGGTCGCCGTCTGCGGAAGCGCCTTCGAATATGCCAGCGCGTTGGCTGAGATGGAGCAAATCCGCGACCAGATTCCCACGCCTACGCTCGCCGCTACCGGAGGCGACCTGCTGGGCCGAATCCGGCGGGTGTTGGGCCGGCAGGACCACCCGTCGCGGTCCTTGGGAGGCATTGCAGCGGCGGCATTGGTACTATCGATTGCAGGCGCAACCGCAATCTCGCTATATGCCGCGCCGCAGGAGGCAGAGCCCGCGTTCGACGTAGCGTCTGTCAAGCGCGATGTCGGCCGCGAGCACATCCGATTTACCCTTTGGTTTCCGACCTTGCACATCGAAGGAGCAACTCTGAAAGATCTCATCGTCTTGGCCTACCACGTCCACGATTTCGAGGTCACGGGAGGTCCGGCTTGGATCGACTCCGACCTGTATAACATTGATGCGAAGGCGGCGCCCCAACCTGCCACCAGCACGCTGTTCGTGAATCTGCAAAAGCGGAGACTGCAGACGCTGCTCGGCGACCGGTTCCGCCTGACGATCCACCGTGAGACGAAAGAGCTTCCTATCTATGAGCTGACCGTGGCGAAGGGCAGCCCGAAGTTACAGCCCGCAACCTGCGTGCAGCGTGTGACTGGCGATACGGCGATCGCGCCCGGCAAGACACAGTCGGACTACTGCGGCGGCGCTCAGCTTGGCAGAGGCCGGATTCAGGGGCGAGGTATGAGCATGGCATTTCTGTCCGATTTACTTTCCAGTCGGCTTAACCGCACGGTTGTCGATAAGACCGGAATAGCTGGTGATTTTCAAATTCAGCTCGCCTTCACCCCGGAAGCTCCGGCCGTTCCATCCCTTGATGCCGCGCGGCCTGGTAACGCCGACGGCGCCGCAGCGGCCGATCTCGGCCCGGACATCTTTGCTGCCTTGCAGGAGCAACTCGGTTTGAAACTCGAATCCGCCAAAGGCCCCGTCCAGGTTCTGGTCATCGATCACGTTGAGAGGCCCTCGGAGAACTAATTCGCAGTCCATTCCGATCCGGACGCGGTGTTGAGCTTCGGCCCTAAGGTTTCAACATCGTGGGCCAAGGTAGTAGTAGATGCGCAGGTACGGGTGCGCCTGCCTTTTTACCGACTCAGGGTGACGCCAGGCCGGAAACGCTTCATTTCATAAACTGCGGAAAATCTCCCTCCCCCCCCTCCCTCCTTGGCGACCCAGTCCCCCCACCAGTCCCGACAATTCGCCGCCGCTATTTCCTTTCCGTTCAATTCCCGCCCCGTCCCGCCCCTCAAGTCTCTCCCGCCCGCGTGGTACAGCTCGTCTCGAAAGGCCAGGCAATGTCCAAGAAACCGACCACCAACCCGGAAGCAAATACCCAGATCGAACGCCGCCACACCTTCCAGGGCGGCGACTTCGCGATCGTTCGCGTCGAAGAGCTCAATGTCGTCGACAACCTCCGCGCCGACCTCATCGCCCGCTACCAGCCCGCCGATTCCCAGGAGCTCTTCGCCGTCGAACGCACCGCTCTCGCCCAACAGGCGCTCCTCATCTGTGCCCGCATCGAACGCGGACTCTATACCGCGTGCCTCAACGAGGCCCTCGATCCCGACGGCCGGCCCCTCGTCCTCCTCAACCACAACGTGGCGGACGATATCGAGGTCACCAAGGCCCAGAATCGCTGCTACGGTCTGGCCGAGGGCTTCAGCCGCCTGTTTCGCCAAGCCACTACTTTCACGCAATTCCTGCGCTATCAGGCGCAAACCGAACGCCTTTTCCGCCGCGCCGTGGAGGAGCTCGAGCGCCTCAAAGCTCTCCCCCACGAACCGCCCGCCCGGCCGGAATCCTGCCCGCAAATCCCGCGGCCTGAGGAACCCGAGCCCTCGGCCCGCAGCGGCAAAAACTTGCCGCCACGACGCTCGCCGAAGCAGGCAAGCGCCGCGTCGCTGCCCAAATATGGGCGCTGCCCGCAATCCGCGGAGACTTATCCTCAGTCTTCCCCACCAATTACAATTGGCCTGAGACATGCACCACCGGAAAGCGAGAACCATAATGCTCAAGACGTGGATCAAACGCGGCATTCCGATCTCCCTGGCGCTGGCCTGGGCCGCGCTGGCGCAGGACACCGCCCCGCTCAAGCTCACCCTCAAGGATGCCGTGGGACTGGCGCTCAAGGAAAACCCGCAAGTGATCCTGGCCAACCTGCAAGTCTCGCAGAGCCAGCAGGATCGGCTCGAGGCGCGGTCCCAGCTCTTGCCCCAGGCCAACGGCAACCTGTCGGAATCCGTCAACCGGCTCAATATACACGCCGCCATCGGACTTTCCTTCCCCGGTTTGCCGACCCACGCCGGGCCGTTCGACGTCTTTCAGACCGGAGTCAGCGTCAACGCGCCGGTGTTCGATCTCACTCTGTGGCGCCGCTTCAAAGCTTCCCGAATGGATATCGATGCCCGCCGCGCGCAGGAAACCAGCGCGCGCGAAGAGAGCGTCATGCTGGTGGTGTCGCAATATCTCGGTTGCCAGCGCGCCGCTGCCGATGTGTCCGCCGCGCAATCGCGCGTCGAGTTGGCCCAGGCAATCTACGATCAATCAGCCGATCTGCAGAAGAACGGCGTCGGCACGGGCATCGACACGCTACGCGGCAATGTCCAGTTGCAGAACGAAAAGCAGCGCCTCATCGTCTCCCAAACCGGGCTGAAAACTTCCCTTTACGGCCTCGCGCGCCTGCTCAGCATCGATCCGCACCGCACCTTGGAAATCGCCGACCAGGTCGATTTCTTCGACACTCCGGAGGTGCAGATCGACCAGACCATCGAGAAAGCCTACTCCACCCGTCCCGAACTGCGCGCCCTACACAGCCAGGAAGAGCGCGCCGCGCTCGATGCCCGGACGGCGGCCGATCAGCGCCTGCCTAAAGTGGTGTTCAGCGGTTTTTGGGCGGAGCAGGGTCTCGCGCCCGATAGCGTGATTCCGGTCTACCAATATCAGGGCAGCATTCTGGTCCCCATCTTCACCGGCGGCCGCATTCAGGCCGACCGCGCCAAGGCCGGCATCGAAATCCGCCAGCTCCAGCAGCAGGAAATCGACTTGCGCAACCGCATCGCTCAGGAAGTGAAGACTGCCGCGGCGGAAGTGGAAGCCGCCCGCAGCGAAGTCAGTGTGGCCAATTC
>CAZARO010000285.1:0-6685 GCA_964487165.1 uncultured Solibacteraceae bacterium
CGTGAACGGGCCGCCGTTTGAGCCGCTCGCGCTGCCGGTCCAGGTCCTGTGGTTTGTGCCTGCCACGGGTGGCGCCGAGACCCTGCCGCTGTTCTTTGTCGGCTCCGCGCCGGGAACGGTGGCGGGTATTTTCCAGATCAACTTTGCCGCGCCGCCCGCCAGCGGAGGCGCCGAGCTGGCGCAAGTGCTTGGTCCGAATACATACAGCGCCAGCGGCAGTTTTCAGATCTACGTCAAGCAGTAAGCCCGGCGATAGTTATAAGTGATTGCGCCCCGGCCATAGCCGGCGTCCACCGTTCTCACTTGGATGCTATCCGCGCCTACCCTGCGGAATTGCAGTTGCCGGTGCGAGCCAGAAGGCCTTTTATCCCGGCCAATATTCGAGCAAGATGGCCAAGGAACCTGACGGAAGAATTCCGTGCTCCGCCTAACCAACAGAGAAACCCATCGTCCTATAATCAGATAGTCTATGGGAACAGAGAGAACGAAGACCGACCTCCTGCCAGGCACGCTGGACATGCTGGTTCTCGAAATGCTGATGCGGGGCCATTTGCATGGGTATGCCATCGCCCAGCTAATTCAGCAATTGTCCGACGACCTGCTGCGCGTTGAAGAAGGTTCTCTTTACCCGGCTCTCCAGCGCCTGGAGCTCAATGGCTGGATCGAGGGCGAGTGGGGCCTCTCGGCCAACCACCGGCGCGCGCGTTTCTATAAGCTCACTCCCGACGGCCGTGAACATCTGAATGAGGAGTCTGCCAGCTACCGCCGCGTCACAGGGGCGGTAGCCCGCATCATGGGGTTCGCCTAATCGAACGGAGAGAATATGCAAGCCGGTTCCAGGTGGAAGCGTTTTCAACGCCGTTTACGGTATTGGCTGGACCGCAGCCAAAGGCAGCGCCTGCTGTGGGAAGAGATGGATTTCCACCTCGACTCGATGGCTGACGACCTGGTCGCGCAGGGCATGTCCGTACCGGAAGCACACGCCGCGGCGCGCAGAAAGTTTGGCAATATGACACAAAATTCAGAAGAAGCCCGCTCCGTGTGGATCGTCCGCTGGATGAGCGATCTTGTACAAGATCTAGGGCAGGCGTTTCGCGGAATGCGGCGCGATGCCGGATTCCCCGCCTTTGCCATCCTCATCGCCGGCCTCGGCATCGGCGCCGGTTCCACCGTCTTCAGCGTGGTGAACGCGCTGCTGCTGCGCCCGCTGCCGTTTCACGACGCCGGGTCGCTGGTGTGGATCTCGAACGACGGCCAAAACAACGAAGAGTGGGCCACCCAGGTGGACCATTTCCTGGACTTGCGGGAGCGCAACCAGTCGTTTTCCGATCTGGCAGGATGGTCCGGCTACTACGGCGTGGGTGACCGGCAGCTAACCGGATCGGGAGAGCCCGAGCGTCTCACCAGCGTTCCCGTTACCCAGAACCTCTTCCCACTGCTCGGCGTCCAGCCCATGCTCGGACGGTCGTTCACCGCCGGGGAGTGCCAGGGGAAATCGGACGCTCCACCGGTCGTGTTGATGAGTTACGGCTTTTGGCAAAGGCGATTCGCATCGGACCCCGCCGTGGTGGGCCGGAGGCTGATGTTGAACAATCGGCCGGTGACTGTCGTGGGCGTGCTGCCTGCTTCCTTCGATTTCGCCAGCGTGTTCGCGCCCGGCGACCCCATCGACATCTTCATACCCTGGCCGCTCACCGGCGAAACCAACGCACAGGGGAACACCATGAAGATTATCGGCAGACTGAAACCCGGCGCCACCGTACAAGGCGCCCAGGCCGAGTTCACGGTGCTGGCAAAACAACTCGAGAAACAACACTCGGAGCGCAACGGAATCGTTCCCCGGCTGGTGCCGTTGCAAAAGCGCGTCAGCGGGCGAATGAGTTCGGCTCTCCTGGTCCTCGCCTGTGCCGTCGGGGTGGTGATGTTGATTGTGTGCGCCAATCTTTCCAATCTGCAACTGGCCCGCATGGCGGCCAGGCAAAAGGAGATGGCCCTGCGCGCGGCGTTAGGCGCCGGCCGCCTGCGCCTGCTGCGCCAGATGCTGACCGAAAGCGTCGAGCTCTCCTTTTGCGGCGCCGCTCTGGGGCTCGGTCTGGCGCTGGCCGGCACGCGTGAATTGGCGCACCTGAGCGCCTTCCGGCTTCCTCTCCTGGCGAGCATCCGCGTCGACGGGAGTGCTCTGGCGTTCACGTTGCTCGCCGCAGTCCTTACAGGTGTGCTCTTCGGCCTGCTGCCGGCGTTACAAGTCCCGGCATTCGCGGTGCAGGGCGCGCTGAAAGACAGCGGCCGCGGGATGAGCGGCGGCAGAAGACATGCGTGGATGCGAAACGGGCTGGTGGTGTGCGAGATTGCCTTCGCTTGCATCCTGCTTGTCGGCACCGGGCTGCTGATCCGCAGTTTTCTACGCGTGCTGGACGTCAATCTGGGATTCCAACCCGAGCGCGCTGCGGCGTTACGTGTCGACCCGAGTTTTCAAATGTCGAGCCTCGCCCAACAGAACGCCTTTATTGACGAGATGCTGCGGCGCACACGCTCGGTCCCGGGTATCCGCGCGGCCGGACTGACGGACGTCCTGCCGTTCGGCGGAGACCGGGGATGGCAGGTCTCCGGCGTGGGGCAGATTTACCCGAAAGGCCAACGCCCGCAGGCATTCATTCGCGTGGTGAGCGATGGATACTTCGCAGCGGCGGGCATCCGCCTGCAATCCGGCAGAGGATTTACCGAAGCAGACCGGGCGTCGAGCGAAAAGGTGGTGGTAGTGAATCAGAGTCTGGCGCGGACCCTGTGGCCCGGGCAGGACGCCCTCGGGCAGATGATGACGCAGGACGGAGGCCGGAAGGTGGTGGGCGTGGTCGCGGACGTCCGTCATGATGCTCTGGAGAAGACAAGCGGGTCCGAAATGTATATGCCGCTGCGGCAAACCTGGGATTATTCGGCCATGGAACTGGTGGTCCGCACCGCGCTTCCGCCGGACGGACTGGCGGCGGCGATCCGAACCGCTCTCCGGCCCATCGACCCCAATCTTCCCGTCAGCCAGTTTCAAACGCTCCAGGACTTAGTGGACCAGGCGGTATCTCCGCGGCGGTTTCTCGTGATGCTGCTGGCTGGATTCGCGGCATTCGCCTTGTTACTCGCTTCGCTGGGAATCTACGCCGTGATTTCCTATTCGGTCAGTCAGCGGGTGCAGGAAATTGGAATTCGGATGGCACTGGGGGCGTCGGCGAGGAACCTCCAAAGCCGCATCCTTCTGCGGACGCTGGGATTGGCTGCCGTGGGGCTCGCTTTGGGAATGACCGCAGCGCGAGTTCTGTCGACCGCGATGGGAAGCCTATTGTTCGGCGTAACATCCGGCGATCCAGTCACATTTGCCGGGATGGGAGCATTGCTGATCGTGGTTGCGGCCGTCGCGGGATATATTCCCGCCCGAAGGGCGTCGCGAATCGATCCGATGGCTGCCTTGCGATCGAATTGAAGGGGAAGAGATGTCGGCGATGCCCTGGTAGACCAATGGTTCCGCGCGCCAACGTGCATACGATATTCAGCTCGCGATCGCCGATGGCCGCCGGCATGGTGGCGCGCCCCACGGTTCCCAGCGGGTCCAAGAGGCGCCGATTTTGGTGCAGAGGAGAAGATCGTCCCTGACACCGTTGGCATTTACAAACGTCGGCGACTCGGCGAGGTCAGTCGTCAATTCCCGGAAGCGGATTGCCAACCCGCTGCAAGTTACCACCCAGTCCCACCGCGCGCTGCCAGACGACGGCCAGCACCGCTCCGATAGGCACCAGCGCCGCGCATAGGCCCACCCAAATGCCGGCAGCACCCCACCCCAGCGGGAAACATAAGCCATACGCCACCGGCATCCCCACGGCCCAATATCCCACCAGGTGTACCAGCATGGGAGTGCGGGTGTCGCCCAGTCCGCGCAGCGCTCCGGCGGCCACCACCTGCAAGCCGTCGAACAGCTCGAAGACCGCGGCGATGCGCAGTAGCAGCGCGCCGCACGCCACCACCGCGGCATCGCCGATGTAGAGCCGCACGACCCACTGCGGCACGATGGCCAACACCACCCCCGCCGCGCCCATGAAGAGCGAACTGAGCAGCAGCGCGGTCCATCCGGCGATGGCGGCCGCGCGGATATCGCCGCGCCCGTATGCCTGTCCCACGCGCACCGCGGCGGCGGAGCTGATACCCAGCGGCACCATGTAAGTGGTGGAGATGACGTTGACGGCGATGCCGTGGGCGGCGAGCGACGCTTCGTCGAGCCGCGCGGCCATAGTGGTCACGACGGCGAAGACCGCGCCTTCGAAGAGGATCTGGCCGGCGGCCGGCAGCCCCAGTTGGATGAGGCGGCGGATGCGCACGAAGTCGGGCCACCAGGAAATGCGGAATGGCCAGTCTTCGCCGCGGCGTTCGTGCCACACAATGGTAGCGCCAAGCACCGCGGCCATGTAAGCGCGCGCAAGCGAGGTGGACAGCGCCGACCCCGCCACCCCCATCGCCGGCGCGCCGGCGTGGCCGAACATCAGCGCCCAGTTGCCGGCGGCGTTGACCACGTTGGCGCTCACCATCGCGAAGGTCACCGGCTTCACCACGTTCAGCGATTGCAGGTAGCGGCGGAAGGCGGCGTAGAGGAGCAGCGGCCAGACGCCCCACAGCAGATCGCGGAGGAACGGCCCGAGCATCGTCATCACGCGCGGATTCACGCCTGCCGCGCGCAGCACCGGAATCAGCGCCCACAGGACGAATGCCACCACGGGCGCGAGCGCGGTCGCCAGCCAGATGCCGCTCACCAGCGTGCGGCGTGCATCCTGCCGGTCGTTGGCGCCGAACGCCTGCGATACCAGGGTATCCATGCCCAGCAGCATGCCCGTGCCGCAGATGGCGATGGGGAAGAAGATCATGCCGCCGAGGCTGCCGGTGCCCACCGCGGCCGCGCCCAGCGGACCGGCCATCACGGTATCCACGATCCCCATGAACATCCAGCCGAGTTCCGCGATGGCGAGCGGGGCGGCCAGTCGGAGCATGGGGCGGAATTCGCGGCGCAGATCGGCGAGGGGGATCAAAGCGTGGACCGCTCCCTGGCGGGGCGCCCGCTGGGCCCGGCTCGGTGCGGGGTACCGTTCCTGTGCGCGGCCTCTTTCTGAGCCGTGACCGCCAGGGAGCGGTTGCACGCCAACGAGTCGGCCCTCATCCTCATCCTCATGCCTTGGGGTGCGCCTTGTCGTAGACCGCGATGAGGTCGGTGAGTGCCACCTGCGTGTACTTCTGGGTGGTGGAAAGGCGCGCGTGGCCCAGCAGTTCCTGGATGGCCCGCAGGTCCGCACCGTCGGCCAACAGGTGGGTGGCGTAGGCGTGACGAAAGCTGTGCGGGTGAATCGTGGGGTCGCCGCTGATCAACGTGGCGTAAAATTTGACAATGGCGCGGATGCCGCGATCGGTGAGCCGCCCGCCGCGATGATTCAGGAACACCGCGGGCTGGTCGCGCACCACCGGCCGCTCGGCCAGATAGCGCTCCAGCGCTTCGGCGGCCGTCCCGGGCATGGGCACCTGGCGTTCCTTGCGCCCTTTGCCGAGCACGCGCAGCCAGCGCTCGGCGCGGTCGAGATCGTGCAGATTGAGCCCCGCCAGCTCGCTCACGCGCACGCCGCAGCCGTAGAGCAGTTCGAAAATAGCGCGGTCGCGCACCGGGTGGGGCCGCTCCAGCGGGCCCGCGGAGACGCCGTCGATGAGGGCGTTCACCTGCTCCGGGCTCATCACCTCCGGGAGCTTTTTGGGCGCCTTCGGGGTGCGCACCAGACGGGCTACGTTGACCGTCACCAGGCCGTCGCGCAGCAGAAAGCGGAACAGTCCGCGGACCGCCGCCAGCTTTCGCCGGATGGTGACTGCGGTGAGCTGGTGGCTGTAGAGCCAGGCCAGCCACTCGCGCAGAATCGGCAGGCCGATGGCGCCGGGCGCGGGCGGTTCGGTCTCGGGCGGCGAGAGGTAGTGGACAAACTCGCGCAGATCGGCGGAATAGGCGTCCACGGTGTGCGGGGAGTTGCCGCGGCGGACCAGGTCCGCGAGGTAACGGTCGATCTGCGCGGCCAGTTCAGACATCGGCGGCCACCCATTCGTCGAGCGCCGCCTGCGCGCGGCGGCAGACCTCGGCATGACGGGCCGGCTTGTCGCGCCGCAATGCCAGGCGGGTCGGCTCGTCGAGCTGCGGAAGAAGATCGAAGGTGATGTTGGCGGGTTGATAGTTGGCCGGGTCGGCGCCCGAAATGTAGTGGCACAACGACCCCAACGCGGTCTCGCGCGCCAGCGGACGCACTGCGTTGCCGGCGGCCAGCGCGGCGGCGTGCATGCCCGCCATCAGGCCGGTGGCGATGGCTTCCACGTAGCCTTCCACACCGGAAATCTGGCCGGCGAAGAAGACGCACGGGTGGGTGCGCAGTTGCAGCGTGGGAGTGAGCAGCGCCGGCGCGTTGATATAGGTGTTGCGGTGGATCTGGCCGAAGCGCAGGAATTCGGCCTTTTCAAGCCCCGGAATCAGGCGCAGTACGCGCGCCTGGTCGCCGAACTTCATGTGGTTCTGGAAGCCCACCAGGTTGAAACTGCGGGCGCGGAGGTTCTCCTGCCGCAATTGCACCACGGCCCAGGGGCGCCGGCCGGTACGCGGGTCGGTGAGCCCCATGGGCTTCATGGG
>CAZARO010000286.1:0-2499 GCA_964487165.1 uncultured Solibacteraceae bacterium
TGGTGGTCTGCCAGGTCTCGCTGGCCTTCGTGCTGCTGATCGGCGCCGGCCTGCTGACCCTAAGCTTCGCCCGCCTGCTGAATGTCAGCCCCGGATTTCAGCCGCAGAGCGTCTACACGGCCGCTTTTGCCCTGCCGCAATCCCGGTATGCGGATGATGCGCGCGTGCGCGGTTTCCTCGCTAACACGATGGACGGAGTCCGCGCGATTCCCGGAGTGACGCACGCCGGAATCACCACCATGCTGCCCTTCGGCCCGAACAACAGTAACGGCGCGATCAGCATCGAGGGCTATAACCTGGGAGCAGGCGAGAATCCGCCGGTGCCGGCGTGGAATGTCGTCGATCCGGGATATTTCGCCGCCATCGGAATTCCGCTCTTGCAGGGCCGCGGATTTGCCCGCGGCGACACAGCGGACTCCCAGTACGTGGTTATCATCGATCAGTACCTGGCCCACAAATACTTCCCCAAGCGCGACGCCATCGGCGCGCGGATCATCCGCGGAGTTGCCAACATTCACGACGACAAGAACTATATCTGCACCGTGATCGGCGTAGCCGGCACTGTGAAGACCAACGATTTGGCGGAACGGAATCCCAGGGGCCAGGTCTATTTCGCCGCGCAGCAGTACCCTCACCGATACACGTACATGGTGGTGAAGTCCCAGGGGAACGGTACGGGTGTCGCGGCGGCGGTGCGGCGGGAATTCGCCAAGGCCGATCCCGAGTTGCCGCTGTTCGACGTGAAGACCATGGACCAGCGCCTGGCGACATCGGTGCGCGAGCGCCGCGCCGCCATGGTGATCTGTGGGGCCTTCGCCGCCCTGGCGCTAGTGTTGTCGGCTCTGGGGATCTACGGCGTGCTGGCGTACACGGTGTCGCAGCGCACGCGCGAATTCGGCATTCGGATCGCGCTGGGCGCGCGCGCCGGCACGGTGGTGCGGATGGTGATGGGGCAGGGAATGCGCCTGGCGGCGATCGGGCTGGCGCTGGGAGTGGCCGGCGCGGCGTTGCTCACGGGGCTGATGGAAAAAATGCTCTACGAAGTGAAGCCGACCGACCCGGCGGTGTTCGCGATTGTCGCGGGCGTTCTGATGGCGGTCGCCATGGCGGCCTCGCTGGTGCCGTCGCTGCGAGTGGCGCGCATCAAGCCGTCGGCGGCGCTGCGCGTGGAGTGATGCGTCCTTCCGTACCGGTGGGTGGGTTTCACAGGTGTGAGACTCCTGTCGGAAATCAAGTGGGGGAGAAAAGCGCTTGGCTCGCGGCCTCCGGAAGGGTTCTCCGTGGCGATCAATCCAAACGAAATTCCTGGCCGATGCGTTCGACCACCACGCGTCCGGCGTGCCGCCCCGCTGCGCTCATCAGGCGCTCGATGGGTTCCAGGTACGGCTCGCTCCCGAGTTGGAATGTTTGGTGATGCACCGGCAGAAACAACTCCGCGCCGGCATCGTCGGCCATCTGCCAGGATTGCTCCGGAGTGCAGTGGTAACGAATCCAGGGATTGTACGCGCCCACGGGCATGATCGCCAGATCGAAGGCGCGTGACGAGCGCAGCGCGCGGAAGGCGTCCGTCGCGGCCGTATCGCCGCCGAACAGCACGCGGTAACGGCCGGCGTCAATGGTGTACCCGTTGTAGCCGCGGTACGTATCGTTGCGCATGCGCGCGCCCCAGTGATTCACGCGAAACGCGCGGATGGCGAGCGGCCCCACGGAGACGCGCTCGTCCCAGCCGAGCTCGCGCACTTGCCCGTAGCGCCTCGCGCGCAGCAGATCGGCGGTCCGGGAGGCCGTGACCACCGTCGTTCCGCGATTCTCGAGAGCGCGCAGGCTGGGGATATCGAAATGGTCGAAGTGCGCGTGTGAGAGCAGCACGACGTCGATCTTGGGCAGCTCGGCGACGGCCAGCGCGGGAGCTACCAGGCGTTTGACGCCCAGCGTCAGGAGCCCGAAATTCAGCCCGGCGCGGTCGCTGAACACCGGATCGGTAAGGATCGTGGTGCCGTCGATCTTCAACAGCACGGTGGAATGTCCCAGCCAGGCAGCGTGCATTCCGCTGTCGCTCCACTGGCTCGGGTTGGGGCGTTGCGGCGCAGCGAGAATGGCGCGCTTGCGATCCTCGGAATATCGTTGCCAGAATAGGGGCGCCGCGCGATACGCCCAGGCCAGCATCCCGGCGTCCCCCAGCAGGGCAGTATTACTCATCTATTTATTAGGACGCGGAATCGCGCCCGCCAGTTCCTTTAAGCGTCACGCCATCAGCCCGTCGATCTTCGCCAGGTCGTCGGCAGTCAGCTTCCAGAGCGCGGCGTGTGAGTTGGCGCGCACCTGCTCCGGCGAGACCGCGCCGGCGATGACCGACGCCACCGCGGGCTGGGCCGCCAGCCAGGAGAATGCCAGTTCCAGCAGCGAATAGCCGCGGCCTTCGGCAAACTGAATCAGGCGCTCCACCTTCGCGAGGTTCTCTTCGGTGAAGACCTTCGGCCCCCATCCGGCACCGCCGCG
>CAZARO010000286.1:2509-6680 GCA_964487165.1 uncultured Solibacteraceae bacterium
AGCACGCGAAGAATTCGACAAACTCAAGCCCGGCGAAGACATGGTCGGTCTTGGTGAAGCCTTCGAGGAAGCCGAGAAGAAGCAGGAGGAAGAGAAGCAGGAGGAAGAGAAGAAGTAACCCTGCTTCACCGTTCATCGTGCGAGGGCAGCCCGGCACCGCCGCGGCTGCCCTGCGGAAGCGGGGTGCCCTTGCGGTATTTGCCCGTGAGCAGCCCGTTGGCCAGCGGGAAAAACGGTAGGAAGGCCAGGTGCTGGCGCCGGCATTCCGGCAGTACTTCGGCCTCCGGCTCGCGATGGAACAGGCTGTACTGATTTTGCACGCTGATGAACTTCCCGCCCGCCTCGCGGATCTGCGCGGCGGAGAAATTGGAGCACCCGATTTCGCGCACCTTGCCCGCCCGCACCAGTTCCTGCAGCGCTCCCAACGTATCGGCAATGGGCGTCTTCGGATCGGGCTGGTGGATCTGGTAAAGGTCGATATAGTCCGTACCGAGACGCCGCAGGCTGTCCTCGGCGCACTGGCGCACGTATTCGGGACGGCCGCCGCCGGGCCGCGCATCATCCAGCTTCATGCCGAACTTGGTGGCGATTACGGCCTCTTTCCGCCGGCCCGCCAGCGCGCGGCCCAGGTACTCCTCGCTGTGGCCGGTATCGTAGAGGTCCGCGGTATCGAAGAAATTAATGCCGGATTCGAGCGCGGTGTCCACCACGCTCCGGGAGTGCGCCTCATCGATGCGCCAGCCGAAATTATTGCAGCCCAAACCGACCAGCGATACTTCCAGCTTGCCGATTTGGCGGCGTTGCGAAACGGTTGCTTGCATGATTAAAGAGATGCGTCGCAAAGCGGGCCGGATTCGTGCCCCCCGGGTGCCTAACGGTTTTGGGGGATTAGTGGCCAGGAAACCGCTCCCTTGCGGTCGCGGCTCGGTAGGTTGCTGCAAACGTGCGACACCCGTTACTGAGCCGCGACTGCATAAAGAGCGGTTGCGGGGTTTAGTACGAGGGAGCCCCAGACCAGTTAAGCACCCGTGCCCCCGTGTCTCGCACGCACGCTCGTTATAAAATGGACAACCAGCACACACCGAAAGGAGTCGTCATGTCCGACGAATTGCTTTCCCGTCGCTTCCTGCTGTCGGCCGCGGCGGCGGCGCCGGCCATTCCCGCCCTGCTCGCTTCCGACCGGATCGCGATCTTCTCTCCGCCTCCCGACCGCATCCGCATCGCCACCATCGCCTTCCCGTTCGACGACGCCGAGGTGCGGCAGATCCAGTCGCAGGGGAAGAACATCGAACTGCACGTAACCAGGTCGGAGGAGGAATTGCATCGCCTCCTGCCGGATGTCGACATCGACTGCGGAGCCATCAACGCCGAAATGCTCCCCAAGGCGAAAAATCTGCGATGGATGCAGCACACCGAAGCCGGCCTGGACACGGTGCTGTTTCCCGAACTGGTGAAGAGCCCCGTGGTGATCACCAATATGGCCCGTATGTTCGCGCCGGCCATTTCCGAGACCGCCATCGCCATGCTGCTGGCTCTCACGCGCGGACTGAACAAGAATTACATTCCGCAGTTCGCGCAGAAGAAATACGTCTCCGAGCGAAACCTGGTGGAGGTGGACGGCCTGACCATGGGAATCGTGGGCATGGGCGGGCTCGGCTCGGCGACCGCCATGCGGGCGCATTACGGCTTCAACATGCGCATTCTCTCGACCGACGCCAAGCCCATGGTCAAGCCCCTGTTCGTCGACACCCTGCGCGAGCCGGCGTGGTTCGCCGAAATGGTGCCGCAGGTCGACGTCCTGGTGAACGCCGTGCCGCTCACCCGCGAAACCGCGCGCATGTTCGATGAGAAAGTCTTCCGCGCGATGAAGAAGACGGCCTACTTCCTGAGCATCTCCCGCGGTGGGAATGTCGATCAGCCGGCGCTGATCCGCGCGCTCAACGAGGGCTGGATCGCCGGCGCCGGGTTGGACGTGACTACGCCCGAGCCGCTGCCGCCGGATTCACCTCTGTGGGATTGCCCCAACACGGTGATCACCTGCCACAGCGCGGGATGGTCGCCCCAGCGGCGCATTCGCCAGGTCGGGCTCATCGCCGAGAACGTGCGCCGGTATGCCAGCGGCTTGCCCCTCATGAACGTGGTCGATAAGGTGCGCGGGTATTAAAGGGCTTCAGCCTCTAGGGCCACTGGACGTTAGTGCTCATCAAGTAGCAACCGCTCCCTTGCGGTCGCGGCTCTGTGTGCAGAGTTCGGGCGTGAATCGGAGCCGCGACCGCCAGGGAGCGGTTTTGTCACTGTAATATGAGCCAGCCTGACGAAAAGAACTGTCCATTTCCCGCCTAACCAAAGCGAAACTCTTTCGTCCCATAATCAGATAGTCTATGGGAACAGAGAAACCGACGATTCGAGCGGGTTCCGCTTGGAAGCGTCTCCGACGCCGTTTACGGTATTGGCTGGATCGCAATGAAAGGCAGCGCCTGCTGTGGGAAGAGATGGAATTCCATCTCGAGTCGATGACTCAGGAGTTGGCCGTGCAAGGCATGTCCGAGGCGGACGCCCGTGCCGCGGCTCGCAGAAAGTTTGGCAATATGACACAAAAATCGGAAGAGGCCCGCGCCACCTGGATCGCGCGCTGGATGGCCGACCTGGCGCAGGATTTGCGCCAGTCGTTTCGCGGCATGCGGCGCGATGCCGGCTTCACTACCTTCGTGGTTCTCATCGCCGGCCTCGGCATCGGAGCCAGTTCCACCCTCTTCAGCGTGGTCAATGCGCTGCTGCTGCGTCCGCTGCCGTTTCGCGATCCCGGACGGCTGGTATGGATTAGCAACGAAAACGAATTCACGTCCACCCAAACCGAACACTATTCGGACCTACGCGAGTTGAACCGATCGTTCGCCGATCTGGCGGGTTGGAACGCGTATTACCGCGCGGGGGACAGCGAACTGACGGGAATCGGCGAGTCCGAGCGTCTCACCAGCGTTCCCGTGACTCAGAACCTCTTCGCGCTGCTGGGTGTGCAACCGGCGATCGGAAGATCGTTCACCACCGAGGAGTGCCAGGGCAGGTATTCCGCTCCGCCGGCCATGCTCATGAGCTACAGTTTTTGGCGGCGGCGGTTTGCTTCCGATCCCAGCGTGGTGGGCCGCAAGCTGATTTTGAACAACCAGCCGGCGACCGTGGTGGGCGTGCTGCCTGCATCCTTCGATTTCGGCAGCGTCTTCGCTCCCGGCACGCGGATCGATATTTTTGTTCCCTGGCCGCTGAATGACAAAACGAAGCCGCAGGGCAACACGATGAACATCGTCGGAAGACTCAAGCCCGGCGCCACCGTGCAGAGCGCGCAGGCCGAGCTAACGTTGCTGGGGAAGCAACTGGTGAGCCAGCATCCGGAGCGGAACCCCATCGTTCCCATACTCTCCCCGCTGGCGAAACGTGTCAGCGGAGGAATGAGGCCGGCTCTGTTCGTGCTGGCCTGCGCGGTGGGTGTAGTGATGTTGATTGTGTGCGCCAATCTTTCCAGTCTGCAGTTGGCGAGGTCAGCCATGCGGCAAAAGGAAATGGCGCTGCGGGCGGCGTTAGGAGCGGGCCGTTTCCGCCTGCTGCGGCAGATGCTTACGGAGAGCGTGGCGCTCTCGTGCTGCGGGGCGCTGTTGGGGCTGGCCCTCGCCGTGGCCGGCACGCGGGAACTGGCGCATCTCCAGGCATTCAACCTTCCTTTGCTCGCAAGCATTCGCATCGATGGCAGCGCGCTCCTTTTCACCTTGCTGGCGGCGGTCGCTTCCGGCGTGCTCTTTGGTTTGTTGCCGGCGCTGCGAGTCACGGCGCTCTCTCTTCGGGAAGGCATGCAAGATGGCGGCCGCGGATCGAGTGGCGGCAAGCGGCATGCCTGGGTGCGCGATGGACTGGTGGTTTCCGAACTCGCCTTCGCCTGCATGTTGCTGGTGGGCGCAGGACTGCTGATTCGGAGCTTTCTCCGCGTCCTCGACGTGAATCTGGGCTTTCAACCGGAGCGAGCGGCCGCGCTGAGGATTGACCCGAGTTTCCGGATCTCGAGTTTCGCGCAGCAGAACGCTTTTCTCGACGATGTGCTGAACCGCGCCCGCTCTGTCCCTGGCATTGTGGCGGCCGGGGTTACCGACGTCCTGCCGCTGCGCGACGACCGGTCTTGGGC
>CAZARO010000287.1:0-6666 GCA_964487165.1 uncultured Solibacteraceae bacterium
GCCAGATGTTCGGCGATTTCAGCGCCACCGCCATCCGCGACGGCCGCAGCTTCCTCAACGATCGCATCGGCAAACAGATCTTCGGCGCCAACATCACCATCCACGACGATGTGTGGCACCTGCTGCAGGCAGGCGCTCCGTTCGATGCCGAAGGCGTGCCGCGGCGGCGCCTGACGCTGGTGGAAAACGGCGTGGTCCGCGATATCGCCTACTGCCGGCAGGCCGCGGCGCAAGCCGGTGTAGCGGCCACGGGCCACGGATTCCCGTTGCCCAACGAATTCGGCGAGGCGCCGGCGAACATCGTGATGGAGGGCGGCGATTCGACGGTGGAAGAGATGGTAGCGTCCACCGAGCGCGGCATTCTGGTGACGCGTTTCTGGTACATCCGCGAAGTGGACCCATACGAGAAAATCTTCACGGGCATGACGCGCGACGGCACGTTCCTGGTGGAAGGAGGGCGGGTGACCGCCGGAGTGCGCAATTTCCGCTTCAATCAGGGATTGATGGAGATGTTGTCGAACGTGGAAGCACTATCGCCGGCGGTGCGCGCGTCGGGCGAAGAAACGTTCGACATGGTGGTGCCGGCCATGCGGGTGCGCGATTTCAATTTCACGGAAGTCACGCGTTTCTGAGGCGAGAGTGGATTCAAAGCAGCGACTCCAGCACCAGCGTTTCGAACATGTCCACTCGCTGGAAAACAGAATCGTTCGTAATGAGACCAGTCACTTGCGCGTAAACGGCGGTCGCCGCCAGCAGCGCGTCCGGAGTCCGCATTCGATGGGCTGCCCGCAGGCGCGCCGCTATGTCGGCGATTTCCAGATCGGGCGCGATCCACTCCAGATTGGGATACGTCGAAAGCAACGCGTAGAACTGGCGCACCCGTCGGCGATCGTTATCGCGATACGGCTGCACCAGCAGTTCGGTCATGGTAATGGTCGAAGTTACTACCGGCAAATCGCGACTTTCCAACCACTCGAATATCGGGTCTGTAAGCGGAACGTACTTTGCGTTGGCTTCAAACTGGTAGATGAAAACACTGGTGTCCAAGGCGATCTTTCGGTGGCGCCGCAGGAAGCCGCGCAGCACCGTTAATCCCAACTCTGGCGTTCCTTTTTTAGATAGCCGTCAGGATAAACGCCCCTGCCCATCCCCCGGATCGCCACGCGATAGGATTTTGGTTTTTGCATGACGATGACGCTATCGCCTTGCACAACCACCAGCAGCTTGTCGCCGGCCTTTACGCCCAGCCTCTCGCGAGCTTCGCGCGGGATTACGATTTGGTTTTTCGAGGACAGACTCGCTTCCATGCTTTACATTCTAGCAGAAAGTAAAGCGGCTGTCTACTCCTGCCGTAGCGCTACCACGGGATCTACCAGCGCCCCGCGGCGCGCCGGAACCAGCGCCGCCACCATCGCGACTACCGCCAGCAACGCTATCGCGCCCGCGTAGGCGTGCCAATCCGTGGTCTTCACCTGGAACAGCAAGTTCTGCAAGAACCGCGTCAATCCATATGCCCCTATCGCTCCCAGCGCGATGCCCGCCGCGATCAATGCGCCTGCCTGCCGCAGCACCAACGCAAGAATCGCGCTCGGGGGCGCCCCCAGCGCCACGCGGATCCCCAACTCAGCTAGCCGCTGCCCCACCGAGTACGTCAGCACCCCGTAGATTCCCACGATCGCCAGCGTCACCGCGACCGCGGCGAAGATCAGCAGCAGCAGCGTCTGGAAGCGGCGCTTCGCCACGGCCTCATCCACGATCTCATCCATGGTGCGCACGTTGGTTACCGGCTGGTCCTTGTCGATGGCCCACACTTCGCGCAAAATGGCATTCACCAGCGTGCGCGGATCGCCCGCCGTGCGCACCGCAAAATCGGCCAGCTGCACCGGGTAGAGATTGGTCTGCGCCGCACCCAGGTACACTTCGGGCTTGATCTCCCCATCCTTGCCGGCGCGGCGAATGTCGTTGACCACCCCGACAATCGAAATCTTCGGCGCATCGGGACCCCGCTGCATCACGTGGCCGAGCGGGTCGCGGCCTACCAGAAGTTGCCGCGCGAAGGCCTGGTTGGTCTATCGCACCACGTCCTATACAAGCGACCTGCTGGTAAGCCGCGGCGAAGTTTAGACGAACTTTTCCGGAAACCCGCAATTCCAACGAAACGGTGCTACAGCAATCCCGCCAACCGGTCTGGACTCCCGGACTGACAGAGGACAATCCACTCTCGGCCATGCAGCGCGTAGCTACGAAAGGCTTGGTGCCTCCATTGCTAAAATCAAAATAGTGCTCGCCGGTTTCGATCCCCTCGTCGCGGAATGGTTCGCCACGCGCTTTGGCCAGGCCACCGAACCGCAATTGCGCGGATGGCCGGAAATCGCCCAGGGCCGCGACGTCCTCATCTCCGCGCCCACCGGCTCCGGCAAAACGCTCGCCGCCTTCCTTACCGCCATCGACAGCCTCGTCCGCCGTGCGCGCCTGGGCCCGCTGCCCGACCAGACCGAGATCGTCTACGTCTCGCCACTCAAGGCGCTGAGTAACGACGTGCATAAGAATCTCGAGTTGCCGCTGGCCGAAATCTCCGCCCTCGCGCGCGAGCGCGGCGTCGAACTCGCGCCCATCCGCGCCGCGCTGCGCACCGGCGATACGCCGCAGGCCGAACGCCAGCGCATGACCCGCAATCGCCCGCACATCCTGGTCACCACGCCCGAATCGCTCTTCATCCTGCTCACCGCCGCCAAACCGCGCCAGATGCTGGCCGGCGTCCGCACCCTCATCGTGGACGAAATTCACGCCATCGCTGACGATAAGCGCGGCGCGCACCTGGCCCTGACGCTGGCGCGGCTCGACCGCCTCGTCGAGCAAAACGGCGGCACCGCGCCGCAGCGCATCGGGCTCTCCGCCACCGTGAAGCCGTTGGAAGATGTGGCGGCCTTCTTGACCAGCGGCGCGCACGTGGTCAACGTGGGCCATCGCCGTGCCATGGAACTCGCGGTGGAAGTGCCGCGCGACGAGTTGGGCGCCGTGGCCACCAACGAAATGTGGGACGAGATCTACGACCGCGCGGCCGATCTCATCCGCGCCAACCGCACCACGCTGGTCTTCGTCAACACGCGCCGGCTCTCGGAACGCGTGGCCCACCATCTGGCCGAGCGCCTGGGCGAAAACGCCGTCCTGCCGCATCAAGGCAGCTTGTCGCGCGCGCTGCGCCTGGAGGCCGAGCGCCGCCTCAAAGAGGGCGAACTGCGCGCCGTGGTAGCCACCGCGTCACTCGAGCTGGGCATCGACATCGGCACCGTCGACCTGGTCTGCCAGATGGGCTCGCCGCGATCCATCGCGGTGGCGCTGCAGCGCGTGGGCCGGGCCGGCCACTGGGTCGGCGCTCTGCCCAAGGGCCGCCTGTTCGCCACCACGCGCGATGAACTGATCGAATGCGCCGCGCTAGTGCGCGCCATCCATCGCGGCGAGCTTGACCGCATCGAGCTCCCGCGCAACTCGCTCGATATTCTAGCGCAGCAGATGGTAGCCGCCTGCGCCTGCGAGGATTTCGCGGAGGACGATCTCTTCGAGCTGATGCGCCGCCCCTGGAGCTACCGCACGCTGGAGCGCGCCGCATTCGACCAGGTGTTGGAAATGCTCTCCGAGGGCATCGCCACCGCCCGCGGGCGCAGCGGCGCGTACCTGCATCGCGACGCCGTCAACCGCATAGTGCGCGGCCGCCGCGGTGCGCGCCTCACCGCCATCACTTCCGGCGGCGCCATCCCCGATACCGCGCAGTACCTCGTAGTGGCGGAGCCGCAAGGCGTCACCGTGGGCGCGGTGGATGAAGATTTCGCGGTGGAGAGCATGGCTGGCGACGTCTTCCTGCTGGGCACCACGTCGTGGCGCATTCGCCGCGTGGAACAAGGCCGGCTGCGTGTGGAAGATGCGCACGGCGCGGTGCCGGGCATCCCCTTCTGGAACGGCGAAGCTCCCGGCCGCACGCGCGAACTGTCCCACGAAGTGTCCGCTCTGCGCCAGGAAATCGCGGCCACCGGCGCGGTTCCCGAAGAGTGCGGGCTCTGTCGCTTGGGCCGCGAACAAGCCGTGGCGTATGCCCAGGCCGGGCGCCACGCGCTGGGCGTCATGCCTACCGATACCTGCGTTGTGGCCGAGCGCTTCTTCGACGAAGCCGGCGGCATGCAGCTCGTGATCCACGCGCCCTTCGGCTCGCGCATCAATCGCGCCTGGGGGCTGGCGCTGCGCAAGCGCTTCTGCCGGTCGTTCAACTTCGAACTGCAAGCCGCCGCCACCGATAACGGCATCCTCATCTCGCTCGGCGAGCAGCACTCGTTCCCACTCGAAATCGTCTTCGAATTTCTGCGCCCCGCCACGGTGGAAGAAGTGCTGACGCAAGCGCTGCTGCCGGCGCCCATGTTCACCGCGCGATGGCGCTGGAACGCCTCACGCGCGCTGGCCATTCCGCGCTATTCCGGAGGGCGCAAAATGCCGCCGCCCATCCAGCGCATGCGCGCCGACGACCTCATGGCCGCGGTCTTCCCCGACCAGGCCGCGTGCCCCGAAAATCTCTCCGGCGAAGTGCGCATCCCCGACCATCCACTGGTGAAGGAGACCATCGACAACTGCCTCTATGAGGCCATGGACCTCACCGGCCTGCGCGCGCTGCTGGAAGCGATGCACGACGGCGCCATCCACACCGCCGCCGTCGATACGCCCGAGCCCTCGCCCTTCTCGCACGAGATTCTCAACTCCAACCCCTTCGCGTATCTCGACGATGCGCCGCTCGAAGAGCGCCGCGCCCGCATGGTGCAGATGCGCCGTACGCTGCCCGCGGAGCAGGCCGAAAACTTGGGCGGGCTCGATCCGGCCGCCATCGAACAGGTGGCCGCGGAAGCCTGGCCGCCTATGCGCGATGCCGAGGAACTGCACGAAGCGCTCTGCGGTTTCAGCCTGATGCCCGCCGCCGCGGAGCGCGCGGGCGATTTCGCCGCCTTGGTGGCCGCGAATCGCGCCACTACATTGGCGATGGGGGAAATTGAATCGGCCGCGCGCGAGTTCTGGGTGCCTGCCGAGCGGCTCGAACTGGTGCGCCGCGTCTATCCTGAAGCCGCCATCCATCCGCAACTCGCTGCGCCGCCCGGCCGGCCCATCCCGGAATCTCCGGAAGCTTGCGCGGCCGAAATCCTGCGCGGCTGGTTCGAGTGCTCTGGTCCTTTGCGCGCGTCGGAATTGGCGGCCAATCTTGCCATGGGGCGCGATCTGGTGGATCAGGCGCTGGCGCAACTGGAGGCCGAAGGGCAGATTCTGCGCGGCCAGTTCACGGCCCGTTCGGGCGAGCTCGAATGGTGCCACCGTCGCTTGCTGGCGCGCATTCACCGGCTCACCATCGGGCGCCTGCGGCGCGAGATCGAGCCCGTCACCACCGCACAATTCGACGCGTTTCTGGCCCGTTGGCAGCACCTGGAACCGGGCACGCAACTGCACGGCGTAGACGGCACGCTGCAGATCGTGCGCCAGATGCAGGGCTGCGAATTCGCCGCGTCCGCGTGGGAGGCGGAGATTCTGCCCGCGCGCGTGGCGAAGTACAACCCCGAATATCTCGACGATCTCTGCCTGGCGGGCGAAGTGACCTGGGGCCGGCTCTCGCCGCACCCCGCTTTCGGCCGAGAGCCGGAAGAAAACCGCGGCCGCCGCGTGCGCCCCACGCGAGTCGCTCCGCTCGCCATTTTTCTGCGCGAAGACGCGGGGTGGCTGCTGGCCACGCCGCAACCATCGTCCACCGAATCGCTCTCCCATCCGGCGCGCGAAGTGCTCGCCGCCATCGAAACGCACGGCGCGTCCTTCTTCTCCGATCTCACGCGCGCCACCGGACGGCTGGCCAGCGAGGTGGAAGACGCGCTGTGGGAATTGGTGGCGGCCGGCCTGGTTACCGCCGATGGATTCGAGAACCTGCGCGCCCTGCTCGACCCCAAGCGGCGCGCGGGACAGGGACGCGCGCGCGGCAAGCGTC
This sequence comes from uncultured Solibacteraceae bacterium, assembly GCA_964487165.1. Taxonomy (GTDB): domain Bacteria; phylum Acidobacteriota; class Terriglobia; order Bryobacterales; family Bryobacteraceae; genus PALSA-129. Next base: position 6,005 of record CAZARO010000287.1, read on the forward strand.
CGCGCCACGCGCCCGGCCGATGGGCCCTGCTGCGCCACACGGGAGCGGTGCCCGACGGCCACGCGGAAGCCTTCGCGCGCCAGCTTCTATCGCGCTGGGGCGTGGTATTCCGCGATGCGGCCTATAAGGAGACGCTGGCGCCGCCCTGGCGGGATCTGCTGGTGTCGCTGCGGCGCATGGAGGCACGCGGCGAAATCCGCGGAGGCCGCTTTGTGGACGCGTATTTGGGCGAGCAGTTCGCGCTGCCCGAAGCGTTGGATCTGTTGCGCGCGGTACGGCGCAAAGCGGCGGCGGCAAGCTGAAAAGAAGTCAGACGTCAGGCTAGCGCTCGCATATCGGAATGGCGCCTCTGTTTTGCCAGAGCCTACCGAGCCGCGACCGCGAGGGAGCGCTAGATCAGCCGAATATTGCAACTGCCTCAGGAGTCAGAATGGCGATGGCGCACGCGTTTCAGGTGCCCGGCTCGCATAGCGGAATGGCGTCTCTGTGTTTGCCAGAGCCTACCGAGCCGCGACCGCGAGGGAGCGGTCGATCAGCCGAATATTGCAACTGCCTCAGGAGTCAGAATGGCGATGGCGCACGCGTTTCAGGTGCCCGGCTCGCATAGCGGAATGGCGTCTCTGTGTTTGCCAGAGCCTACCGAGCCGCGACCGCGAGGGAGC
>CAZARO010000288.1:0-6666 GCA_964487165.1 uncultured Solibacteraceae bacterium
CTTGCGCGCGGTGGGCGCATCCAGGTTCAGGCCGTCGAAGCGCGTGGCGTCTTTGGCGTACTGTACCTGGGCGTTGATGGCGCGCTCGTCGATCTTGGCGTCGATGGCCTCGGTGTCGTCGGTGATGTAGGTGTCCTTGATCCAGTCGGCACGTCCGGCATCGATACTTAGCGCGAGCAGATTCCGCTCCGCGTCGTCAGTGAATTTGCGCGCGTCTTCAGGCGTCGCTTTGGGGCCGCAGGCGGAGAGCGCGGCGAGGAGAGGAATGAGGCACAGAACGGCCTGAATCTTCATGCCTACACGGTAGCAGACCTACGGCTGTCCGGGAGGTTCAGGCACGATATTCCCGCCCTGGAGCTCCACCATTAATCAATTAGTGGAACTTAGCTGCTCTCCCGTATGGGAGCGCCCCTGCCTGAGCGAGCAACATACGCGTTGTAGGAAAACACTTACAGCGAGACGGGGATTTGGTACTCTCGGGAGTTTTGGGATTCGCGCTGTATCACATTGTGATGCATACACTTGCGTGGTACCTCGGATCTACTGGTACTGCGTGGATTTACTTTGGTTATTGACGCTTCCCAACTTAAATCGTAGACTCGCGAATACCCCGGCGTATGTCAAGTAAGACAAGCCGGAGTTGGCAACCCACGCTTTTGGAGATCATATTCGTGTCCACAGACGCACAACACGTAAGCTCTGCACTGCAAATGGCGCCGGCTGTTACCGCGCTTCCAGGCAATAATCTCAGATGGTATGCGCTCCGCGTCAAATCCAAGTTCGAGAACCTGGCTTCCGCCACGCTACGCGGCAAGGGCTACCAGGAGTTCCTGCCTCTCTACCGTTCCAAACGCCGCTGGTCCGACCGCGTCAAACAGGTGGACGTCCCTCTTTTCCCTGGCTATCTGTTCTGCCATTTCGACGCCAGCCGCTTGCTGCCCATCCTGACCACGCCTGGTGTCGTGTCCATCGTCGGCGCGGGGAAAACTCCGATTCCCGTGACCGAGGGCGAAATCGCCGATATTCAGTCCGTGGTTCGCTCCGGCCTGCCCGCCATGCCGTGGCCCGGCCTTACAGCCGGTTCCCGTATTCTGATCGAAGCCGGTCCGCTGGCCGGTATGGAGGGCATCGCGCTGGATGTCGATCGCAAGTATCGCCTGCTGGTATCCGTCCCGCTGCTGCAACGCTCCGTGGCGGTGGAAATTGATCGCGAATGGGTTCGGCCCCTGCCGTCTCGCGTCCCCTGCCAGATCCCGCCGGCGGACCAAGGGCTGCGGAGTCTCGCAACCGTAGCCTAGGAATTTTGAGGCAGGTAATGTCCGAACAAACGAAATCCAAGATGATCAGTCTCCGCCTTTCCGCGGAGGAATACAGGGCCTTGCACGCTCTGTATCCCAGTTACGGCGCTCGCAACGTTTCCGACTTTGCCCGGCTAGCCATGCAGCGTGCTATCGGCCAACCGCTGCCGCCGGCGAGCGCCTCCTTCTCCAAGATCCAGGAACTCGATGAGCGTCTGGCCGCCCTGGAAAAGAAATTCGCCTCGCTGCTTAATCGCGAAAAGGAAATGGCGTGATAAGAGAGGTCCTATGCTTGAATCCAAGGATAAAGTCATCAACTTCCGCGTGACCTACGATGAGTACGTGTCATACTGTCAGGCCTGCGATGCCTCCGGCCTCAACACTCTCTCGGAGATGGCGCGCGAAGCCATGCGCCAGTTCGTATCACAAAGAGTCTCGCCCGCGGAAATGAGGAAACCCCGCGCCAATGGCGCCGCCCTGGCGCAGTCCTGAGCTTACATTAGAAGTTCTCAGGTGTCATCAGTGTTCAGCCGTGTTCATTCGTGGCAATTCCGTCTTAGTTGTTCTGCCCTTTTGGCCGTCCCCCTAACCTACTGCATCCTCGGCGCAGCCCGTTTGGCCCAGGCCGATCGTCTTGCCCGGCAGGACACGGTGGACGCGCTGCTGGCGGCCAGCCGAATCGAGCCGGCTAATGCCGACTACCACGCGCGCATCGCGGCTCTCGATCCCTCCCGCCAGGATCGGTTGCTCATCGCCCTGCGGCTCAATTCCCGCGACCCCTCGTGGTGGATCATGCAGTCCATCCGCCGGGAGGAAGCGGGCGACTTAGAGGGCGCCGAGAACAGCCTGCTCCAGGCCAACGCTGTCTGCCGCTATTACACCCCGCGGTGGAGCCTGGCGTCATTCTATTACCGGCGGAAGAACCTCCCCGGGTTCGCCAAATGGGCGCGGGCCGCTATGTCCGTGGGGTATGGCGACTCCGAATCGCTCTTTCGCATGGCGCAGGGGTTAGGCCTTACCTCCGCAGCTATCCTCGAAGATATGGTTCCCGGCGACCCGGATAAGGTGGCCGCTTACTTATACCTGATGATGAGCGACGGCGACACCGAGCGCCTCTACGCGCCGGCCGCCAAGCTGGTCGATCTCGGCGCCAGGAGTTTCCGCAACGCCGTCCTGGATAACTCCGAGACCCTCTTCCTGCGGGGCCAAACCGCGCAGGCGCTGGCTCTCTGGAACCGGGCCGTGGAGGCTCGCTGGGTGGCCTTCTCCGCGCTCGACCCCAAGTCCGGTAAATCGCTGGCCCGTGGCAATTTCCGCGGGGAACGCATCGAAAAGGGCTTCGATTGGAAGTACCCCGCCCCGCCGGGCGTTTCCGTCTCCGCTGCCGAGTCCGATGGCAGCCTGCGCCTGCAATTCTCCGGAAAGGAGCCGGCCAATTGCGAGCTTGCCAGTCAATGGGCTCCGCTCTTACCGCTGCATAAGTACCATCTCTCGGTCCGCTATCGGGGTCAGTCGATCCCCGCGGAGAGCGGTCTCCAATGGTCCGTCGTAACGCACTCCGAGGGACCGGCTATCGCGACCCTCCCCTTGCGCGCACCCGCAGCCCAGGCCACGGAACAGTCGGCTGACTTTCAAACTCCCCCAACGCAGGCGCCTATAAAGCTGCTCCTGTCTTACTCACGGGCGCCGGGCACCACGCGCATCGAAGGTACTCTCTGGATCCAATCCGTGGAGCTGACCTTAGCTTCCTCCAAAGACCATGAATAAACTTCCGCGGCCACCTATCCTATGTTGAACCGGCTGCTTTCCTCCCTGTTGTTAGTGCTCCTGGGCGCCGGCATCCTGGTGGCCTGGGTTCCGGGAGGCTTTCTCTGGTATTTGGCTGAATGCGCGGTCTTCGGCCTGATGCTGGCATGGCTCGCCGGCTGGTCCGCCGGTAAGCTCGAACTTCGCTGGTCCTGGCGGTTCATTCCTCTTCTCGCGATCGTCGCGTTAGGCTGCCTGCAACTGTGGCGAGGCTGGACCGTCTATGCATTTGACACCGCGCAGGACACCCTTCGCTGGGCTGTCTACGCCGTACTCTTCTTCCTGGCATTCCAGTTATTCGATGGCGAAGAGAGCGTTCACGCTTTTCACCGTCTATTCCTGCTTTTCGCCCTGGCCGTCGCCGTAATCTCGCTCTGGCAGTGGTTCGGCCACGGGACGCCAATTCTCCATCGCGGCCACTACTCAACCTTCATCGCCGTGGCGTTGCCTATGGGCGTAGTGGGAATGGCGCGCCAGCCACGCCATCGGTGGTCCTACGTTATCGCCAGTGCTGCCCTGTACGCTTCCGTTATCGCCGGAGGCTCGCGCGCCGGATTCGTCCTGGTCACCTGCGAACTCTTTCTCCTGTTCGCTCTGCTTGAACTCTCCGGCCGGATGGCCGCGGCCGCGGTCGGCCTGATCCTGATCTTCGGCACCATGGTGGGATGGAACTACGCCTTCGGCCGCCTAGACGAGCACGATCCCTATGCCGGCCGGCCTGAAGTCGTTGCCGCCACCCTGACCATGGTGAAAGCCAGCCCCGCGCATGGGTACGGTCTGGGCACTTGGACCATCGTCTATCCGGCCTTCGCCTCGAAAGACTTTGGCGTCTTCATCAACGCCGCCCACAACGATTGGCTGCAATGGAGCGCCGAGGGCGGTCTCCCCATGCTGGCCTCGATTCTGGCGCTGTTCGCCGGCAGCCTGGCGATGGTCCGCCGAGTCCCTTGGGCCCTCGGTGTGCCGATGGTGTTCGTGCATTGCATGATCGATTTCCCCATGCAGGGCCGATTCCTGCCGGCCGTTGTCTTTTTGGTCTTTGGAATCGCCGCCCGCGACGCCATCCGCCGTGCTAAGGAGGACTCCAGTCCGCGGGGCTCGCGGGAGCCGTCGCGTCAGTTGATGGCGAAGGCGGAGGCCCTATGAAAGATGGTCGTGTCGGAATGGTAGGCCGGATCGCGGCGGGCGCCATTTGCCCACCAACTCGCCAGTAGCGCGTTGGGTGTCAACAGGCGGAATTGGATCGCCCCGGCGCTTCCCGGGTCGCCGTTCCAAGCCAGCAGCCCATCGTCAGGCTTGCCGTCGAAATGGAAAGTAATAATCGACGACAGGACACCGTCGGAGATTTCATAGCCGGAGTTGTAGGTGCCGCGAAGGACGCCGCCCTGATCGGAAATCGTCAAGGTAATCCGCTTCTCCGCCGCCAACCCGCCCGGGCTCGCGGCCGGCGAGATCGCCGAGCGATATAGCCACTCGCCGGCGATTCCCGTTGCTTGCGGCGCTCCCGGCCTAGGCGCGGTGGGGGGCTTTTGTTCCAGAATTCGGAGGCGCCCTTCCAGATCGTCGAGCCGCCCTCGCAACCCCGTATCGCCATTTTCCGCCGCACCGGATGGCGAAACCTGCGCTTCCGCCGCTTGCCCCGGATTGCGGGCGGAATCGTTCTCCCGCAGGAACCAGAACAAACTGGCGGCCACCATTCCCGCCAGCAGGCACCAGGCGGCGATGCGGATGTTTGCCTCCCGCTGGCCGGCGGCATAAGCGCGTTGCAGAATGGCCACCGCAGGTTGGTCGTTGCGAAGCTGCTGATCGATTTCGGCTTCGTAGCGCTTGCGGCGAACCGGGTCCAGCAGGATGTCCGCAGTCTCATTGAGCCGCCTCATCTGCAGCTCCGCCAGACGGCGGATTTCGTCATCCCCGCAACGGTCGGGATGAATCAGGCGCACGAGGTTCTTGTACGCCTGGCGGATTTCGGTGGAAGTAGCGCTTCTGGCCACCCCCAACTCTTCGAAGCGATTCACGGTGTGTTCTTGGAATGCCGTTCCAACGGCTCTACCTTACAGCATAAACCACGGTGCGGGCTGGACGGCGTTTTGTATTACGTCTAAAGGCTTTACATGCGGGACCTCGGGACAAAATCCGGCCTCCAAACCTCTTCCCGACAGTTGACAGGGGGCTTCTTTAGGGTATAAGTATTGTCTCTGGTTCTCGCGCCTAGATGCCTTCGGTCCTCATCGTCGACGATGACTTACTTGTTCGCCAGGGGCTGAAGCACTTGCTCGGCGAAGAGTACCGCGGCCTGATTTTTGGCGAGGCCAGAACCCGCGAGGAAGCCTCGGCGCGTCTCGCCGGCCGGACCTGGGATGTGATGGTGATTGAGGTATCGATCCCCGGCTTGGACGGGTTTCAAATGCTGCGGCAGATCCGTTCCACTTATCCCGCCAGCCGCGTCCTCATGCTGAGCGCGCACTCCAATCCCCACTATGCTCTACGGGCCCGGCAACTGCAGGCGTCCGGTTATTGCGGCAAGAATGCGACCCGCACCGAGTTCTTGAAGGCCTTCCGCGCCGTTCTGGCCGGCAAGGAGTACTTCGTGGATCCGCCCCATAGTGGACCCGGCGCCAGTCCCTTGCCCGCCTCCACGCCTAACGGCCTTTCCGCCCGTGAGCGCGACATTCTGTTGGCTTGTGTAGCCGGTAAGCGCGTGGGTGAAACTGCCGCTGAACTGAACTTGAGCATCAAGACGGTCAGCACCTATAAGCGGCGGGTGCTCAATAAGCTTCGGCTCAATTCCGTTTCCGACCTGGTGCGCTACGCCATCGACCACAAGCTCTGCTAAACCGCGTTGCGGTATCCTGAGAATTCGTTATCGACAATATACTGAATCGCGCCCGGATCATCCGCCGCATTGCCTACGCGTGGCTGCTGCTGTTGATCGTCGGCTCGCTGCAACCTGCCAGGCCGGGGCCGGTGTTGGCCCATCATCGTGGCCTCCATTTCGTCGCCTTTGGAGGCGCCGCACTCCTAATGCTTCTCCCCTCCCGCAATTGGCGCCAGGAAATCCGCATCGCCGTGGGAATCTGCCTGCTGGGACTGTCTCTGGAGTATTTGCAGCATCTCTTCTATCGCAACGTGATGGAGTGGTGGGACGTCCGTGACGATACCATCGCGGTCCTGGTGGCCGTGGTGCTGCATCGTTTAGGGAGGGGCATTTTCAAGATTACGCGCCGCGTACGAGACTCCCGCGAGGAAAGGGACTGACCCCGCGCTCCGGCCTGCGCCCGCGTGGTGCGGCTTTATTCCCACCCGCCGCCTAAGGCCCGATAGAGATCCACAAATGCCTGTAGTTCCTGCAGGCGCAATTGCGCCAGCGCCAGTTGTCCCTGGAATAAGTCGCGCTCCGCATTGAGCACCTGCAGGTAACTATCGGCGCCGCCCTGGTAGCGCAGCGTCGACAGGCGCGTGGCCTCCGTCAACGCCTCCACCAGATGGCCCTGCTGGGCGCGCTGCTCGCGGGTGCGATCGTAGCGGATCAGCGCGTCCGACACTTCGCGGAATGCCGTGT
>CAZARO010000289.1:0-6663 GCA_964487165.1 uncultured Solibacteraceae bacterium
AGCTACGGCGGAAGAGATTCGCGACTTCTGCCGCGGCAAGATCGCCTATTTCAAGGTCCCGCAGTATGTGCGGTTCGTGGATTCGTTCCCCCAGACGGTGACCAAGAAGGTGCAGAAATTCCTCATGCGCGAGCAGGAGATCCGCGAGCGCGGGCTGGAGGAACTGGCCCGGCAGGTGACGGCGTAAGGAAGGTTGCTGAGCTGTGGGGCAGACTTCAGTCTGCGGGCGGGCTCCAGCCCGCTCACGCGAGCGATATGAAACCATGCGGCAGGCGGACTGAAGTCCGCCCCACCAGGAACGGGGAGTTACAATCATTTCTTTCTTGAAGGAGTCCGATGAGTATCGCGTCTCTGCAGGCCAACCGGGAACGCCTGTTCGCGGAGCATGAAGCGCTGATTCAGCGCCCGAATGAGCCATTAGAGGAGCAAAACGGGTGGTTCCGGCGCTACCGCTATCCGGTGCTGACGGCCGCGCACACGCCGCTCTACTGGCGCTATGACATGGACCCCGCCACCAACCCGTTCTTCTTGGAGCGCCTGGGTATCAACGCGGCCTTCAATGTGGGCGCCATGGAGTGGCACGGCAACGTGGTGCTGATGGCGCGCGTGGAGGGCGTGGATCGCAAGTCGTTCTTCGCTGTGGCCGAGAGCTCCAACGGGATCGACGGGTTTCGCTTCTGGGACCACCCGGTCGTCATGCCGGAAACGGCCGAGCCGGAGACCAACGTCTATGACATGCGCCTGACGGCCCACCAGGATGGCTGGATCTACGGCCTGTTCTGCGCGGAGCGCAAGGACCCGGCGGCGGCGCCGGGCGATTTGTCGTCGGCCGTGGCGCAGTGTGGCATCGCGCGCACGCACGATTTGAAAAAGTGGGAGCGGCTGGACGATCTGCGGACACCTTCGGCGCAGCAGCGCAATTGCGTGCTGCACGCCGAGTTCGTCGACGGCAAGTACGCCTTCTACACGCGGCCGCAGGATAGCTTCATCGAGGCCGGACGGGGAGGCGGAATCGGCTGGGGGCTGGCGTCCAACATGGAGCACGCGGTCATCGATGAAGAGACCATCATGGAGCGCCGCGAATACCATACCATCAACGAGGTGAAGAACGGGCTTGGGCCGGCGCCCCTCAAGACTCCGCAAGGCTGGCTGCACCTGGCCCACGGGGTGCGCAACACGGCGGCAGGCTTGCGGTACGTGCTGTATTGTTTCCTGTGCGCCTTGGACGAGCCGTGGAAAGTGATCGCTAAGCCCGGCGGCTATTTCCTGGCGCCCGAGGGTGAGGAGCGCGTGGGCGATGTATCGAACGTGGCGTTTTCCGCCGGATGGGTGCAGCGCGGCAGCCGGGTGCTGATTTACTACGGCGCGTCCGACACCCGTACCAACGTGGCCGAGACCAGCGTCGCTCGCTTGCTGGACTACGTGGTGAACACTCCGCCCGACGCGCTGCGCAGCGCGGCCTGCGTGCAGCAGCGGATCGCGCTGATCGACCGGAACCTGCGGCTGCCGGGAGCGGGCCGGCAATGACCGCCACTGTGAGCAAGACCGAATGGGCACTGCGGCTGAAGAAGGAAGTAGCGGAAGACATCCTGCCCTTCTGGGAGCGCTACGCGGTAGACCCGGAGAACGGCGGCTTCTACGGTACGATCGATTGCGACTTACAGGTCGACGCGCAAGCGCCGCGCGCTGCAGTAATCAATGCCCGTATCTTATGGACTTACGCCGCCGCATGCCGGCTGATCGATCCTAAGTACCGCGGCATGGCCGATCGGGCCTGGAGCTATATTACCGATAAGTTCTGGGACGCCGAATACGGGGGCATTTACTGGATGGTGGACTACTTAGGCCGCGCGGCGTCCGATCGCAAGCAGATCTACGCGCAGGCGTTCGCCATCTATGGCATGGCGGAGTACTTCCGCGCTACCGGCAACGCCGGGAGCTTAGAGCGGGCTATTCAACTCTACGGCTTCATCGAGGCGCACAGTTACGATTCCGTCTATAAGGGCTATATCGAAGCGCGCGCGCGCAATTGGAGCGCGCTCGCAGATATGCGGCTGAGCGAGAAGGACCTGAACAGCCCGAAGTCCATGAACACGCACCTGCACATTCTGGAGGCTTACACCAACCTGCTGCGCGTGTGGCGCGATGCCGGGCTACTGGCAAAGCAGACAGAGCTGCTGGAAGTGACCATGGACCGCATCGTCGACCAGCGTACGGCCCACTTCCGCATGTTCTTCGATAACCAATGGAATTCGCTCACCGATCATGTCTCGTACGGCCACGACATCGAGGGCAGCTGGCTGCTGGTGGAGGCCGCGGAGGTGGTGGGCGACGCAGCGCTGCTGAAACGCGCGCGCGAACTGGCCGTCCGCATGGCCGATGCCGTGGCGAAGGAAGCCGTGGACCTTGATGGCAGCATCTTTTATGAGGCTAACTCCGCAGGCAAGCTTATCGACCCCAACAAACACTGGTGGGCGCAGGCGGAAGCGGTGGTGGGCTTCTATAACGCTTATCAACTTACCGGCGAGGAGCGTTTCCGCGACCTGTCGTACCGGGCGTGGGAGTTCATCGAGACTAAGATGGTGGATCGCGCACACGGCGAGTGGCACGCCAAATTGAAGCCCGACGGCACGCCATTTAAGGAACACGAAGATGGGGACGCCTGCCTGGTTGGTCCGTGGAAATGCCCGTATCACAACAGCAGGGTCTGCTACGAAATGATGGAGCGGTTGGAGGAGTAGGCGGGCAACCGCAACCGCTTCCTGACGGTCGCGGCTCAGTAAGAGGCCTCTTTCCGAGCCGCGACCGTAAGGAAGCGGTTGAAGGGATTGAATGCGCGGCAAGGATGGGCTGTCCCATAATTGTTGCCCATTGGTACGAGAGACAGGACATTAGACATGCAATACGGTTACTTTGACGACGCGAATCGCGAGTATGTGATTACCCGGCCAGATACTCCCCTGCCATGGATCAACTATCTGGGCTGCCAGGAATACTTCGGCATCATATCGAACACCGCGGGCGGTTACTCTTTCTACCGCGATGCCCGATTGCGCCGCATCTCGCGGGGGCGCTATAACAACGTGCCGTTCGATACCGGCGGGCGCTATATCTATCTGCGCGACGAAAGCAACGGCGAGTACTGGTCGCCTTCCTGGCAACCCACGCGCCACGATGCCGAGCAGTACACATGCCGGCACGGCATGGGCTACAGCACCATCGGCTCGAAGTACCATGGCATCGCGGCCAGCACGAAATATTTCGTGCCGCTCGACGAAAAGCTCGAAATCTGGCAGCTCTCGGTGACCAACGAGCGACTCACGCCGGCGGCGCTTTCGGTCTTCGCCTCAGTGGAATTCTGCCTCTGGGACGCGCAGGACGACGCCACCAATTTCCAGCGAAACTTCAGCATCGGCGAGGTGGAGATCGAAGGCGGCGTGATCTATCACAAGACGGAATATCGCGAGCGGCGCGACCATTTCGCGTGGTTCGCCTGTTCCGCCGAAACTGCCGGTTTCGACACGCAGCGCGAGGCGTTTCTGGGGCCCTATCGAGGCTGGGACAAGCCGGCGGCGGTGGAGCGCGGGACGCTGTCGAACTCGGTAGCGCACGGCTGGTCTCCCATCGGCGCGAACCAGGTCAGGATGGTCCTGCAGCCGGGCGAGACGCGGCAGGTGCTTTTCGTGCTGGGGTATCACGAAAACCCCGTGGCGCAAAAATTCGATCCGCCGGAGTCCCAGACCGTCAACAAGAAGACCGTAAAGCCGCTGATCGCGCACTATCTTGACGGGTCGAACGTGGACATGGCGTTTGCCAAATTGCAGGCATATTGGGACGGCCTGCTGGGCATCTGTCAGGTGCACACGCCCGACATCCATACCGACCGCATGGTGAACGTGTGGAACGCCTACCAGTGCATGGCCACGTTTAATATGTCGCGCTCGGCCTCATTCTACGAATCCGGGATCGGGCGCGGGTTGGGGTTCCGTGATTCCAACCAGGATCTACTGGGGTTCGTCCACATGGTGCCGGGGCGAGCGCGCGAACGCATTCTCGATCTGGCGTCGACGCAACTGGCGAGCGGCGGCGCTTATCACCAGTACCAACCACTTACTAAGAAGGGCAACAACGACGTCGGCGGCAATTTCAACGACGATCCGCACTGGCTGATTCTGGGGGTGGCGGCGTACCTCAAGGAGACCGGCGACACCAGCATCCTGGACGAGCCGGTGCCGTATGATAATCAGCCCGGCTCGGAGCAGCCGCTGTTCGACCACCTGCAGCGCAGTTTCCGCTACACCCTGGAGCGGCTGGGGCCGCACGGCCTGCCGCTGATCGGGCGCGCCGACTGGAACGACTGCCTTAATTTGAACTGCTTCTCCGATACGCCGGGGCAATCCTTCCAGACCACCACTAATAAGGAAGGCAAGGTGGCGGAATCGGTATTCATCGGCGGACTGTTCGTGCTGGCCGCGAAGGAACTGGCGGCCATCGCGCGGCGCCGCGGCCTGGGTGCCGAGGCGGACGCCTGCCTGGCAGACGGCGCGCGCATGGAGGAAACGGTCCGCCAGCATGGGTGGGACGGCGATTGGTTTCTGCGGGCCTATGACGATTTCGGGAACAAGATCGGCTCCAAGGAGTGCGCCGAAGGGAAGATCTTCATCGAGACGCAGGGCTTCTGCGTGCTGGCCGGCATAGGGCTCTCCGACGGGATGGCGCAGCGGGCGCTCGATTCCGTGCGCCGCTACCTGGCTACGCCGCATGGCATCGTGCTGCAGCAGCCGGCGTATTCGCGCTACTACCTCAACCTGGGCGAGATCTCGTCTTATCCGCCGGGGTACAAGGAAAACGCGGGGATTTTCTGCCACAACAATCCGTGGGTGATGATCGCCGAGGCCATGGCCGGACATGGCGACGAGGCGCACGATTACTATTCGCGCATCAACCCGTCGGCCCGCGAGCCGCTGGGCGACCTGCACCGCTGCGAACCATACGTGTACGCGCAAATGATCGCCGGCCGCGACGCGCCCACCCATGGCGAGGCCAAGAACTCATGGCTGACCGGGACGGCGGCGTGGAACTTCTACGCCATCACGCAATGGATCCTGGGGATCCGGCCGGAGTATGACGGGCTGTCGATCGCGCCGGTAATCCCGGAGCGCTGGACGGGATTCCAGGCGACCAGGCGGTTCCGCGGGGTAACGTACCGCATCGCGGTGGAGCGCCACGGCCCCGGCAATCGCGTGGAGTTGACGGTGGACGGACAGGCGGTGGATGGCAACGTGGTACCGCTTCCCGCCGACGGGCGAAGCGAAGTGTCGGTGGTAGTGAAGATCGGCTGATTGGCAGGGCGGGTGCGCCGGACCTATGCGAGGCGCAGCCGCTCACCTATGTCGCTTCGCAATCAACTCCCGTACAGCGGGCACGAGATCGTGAGGGACGTTCATGACTGTCTCGGACGGCTCGATGCCGGCTTCGTCTTCCAGAAGCGCGTCCACTTCGGTCTGTTCTTCGTAGTGGGCAAGCACCCTGCGGACTTTCTCTTCGTCCCATCCGGTTGGAAATTTGGCCTGGCTCATTGTTGTTTCTTTCTTCTTCGCCTGCGAAACGCCGCGAGCGGTTTCCCCTATGAGCTCGTAAGCCGTGATTACAAACACGCTGTCCGGCTCCGAATCGGGGACATAGATCACTCGCAAATACCTGCCTGAGTCGGTCTGGCCCAACGCGATTCTGGAGCCGTCGCGTCCGGCCCGATCTTCGCCGGGCTCCTCCAAGACTTCTGTTACCTGGTCTTCATCTACCTGGTGGCCTTAGATGTGCGGCATCCCAGTCGCCGGGTCGATATAGAATCGTGTTTGCAAGCCCGTCGAGCCTATTCTACCGCTCCGGTGGCGAACGCACCTGCCATTCGTGGTTATTACGCGCTTATGTCGGCGCGGGAAGAGGCACTGGCCGAGCTCGGATCCTGGTAAAATTCAAATCGATGGCCAAGTTTTTAACGGCCGATGACATCCTTCCGCTGGTCGCGTCGTTGACGCACCAGGAGCGCGTCCGTCTGCTGCGGTTGATTACCCCGTCGCAGGGCTCGGACGCTCCCGTTTACCGTTCCGTACCATCCTTACGCGACGAGTTTTCCGCTGACGAAGAGCCCCTTGCCTGGGACGCGGAGGGTTGGGACGGTGTAGGCTGAAATGCGGCAATTCTCACCCGCGATAGTGTGATTGATCGGCTGAAAACGAGATCATCGTAGTACCGGCGACGCGGACGATTCACGTCTCACTCGCGCAACGGAGCCGGATCGGTCCGCTCTTGTGCGATCTTCCAGGGACTCGCTGGACTGAAGTGCGGGAAGCGCTACTCATCGCTTGCGGCTTCGGAAGATCAAGCGATTGAGGACGCCCGGGCGTGCGGCGCAACTATTTCGCCGGCACAGCTTTCGACGTCTCTGCCGGCACCCAGACTTCTCTCTTCTCCAACCGGTCGTACCACGTAAATTTCAGGATGACCGAGGTCACCACGATCGCGGTCAGGCAATACCAGATGGCGGGAATGTTGGTCCGCAGCACGATGTAGATCGGCAGAGCGACCAGCGCCACCTGCCAGACCACCCCGACCACGATGTTGAACATGTCGCGCAGAAAATCCGGGTTGGGCTGAAACGTG